>JBGURN010000123.1:0-25382 GCA_045131955.1 Bacteroidaceae bacterium | reverse complement strand
GATGTTACGTCCTTCACGACCGATGATACGTCCCTTCATCTCATCGTTCTCAATGTGGAATACGGTTACCGAGTTCTCGATGGCGGTCTCGGTGCCGATTCTCTGTATGGTCTGGATGACAATCTTCTTGGCCTCCTTGCTGGCGGTCATCTTGGCATCATCCATTATCTCGTTGATATATGATGCAGCCTCGGTCTTGGCCTCCTCCTTGAGTGACTCTACGAGTCGGTTCTTGGCCTCCTCGGCTGACAGGCCGCTTATGACTTCAAGCTTCTCACGCTCCTGCATCTGCAGACGTTCGAGCTCCTCTTTCTTGTCTTCAATCACTGACATCTGGGCCTCGAGGTTCTCACGAACGGCATCGGCCTCCTGATGCTTGCGCTGCAGGTCGCCCTGGCGCTGGTTGAGCTGCATCTCTTTCTGGTGCAGGCGATTCTCATTCTGCTGGAGTTTCTGGTCGCGTATCTGGACCTCTTTCTCAAGTTCAGCCTTCTTGTTGAGGAACTTCTCCTTTACCTCAAGCAACTTGTCACGCTTGATTGTCTCTGCCTGTTTCTCAGCCTCCTCAAGACGAAGCTGTACTTTCTTATTCAATTTGCTGTTTGAAAGGATGTAAGCGACAACTGCACCTACAACCAGTCCAATGGTTAGAAATAAGTATTCCATAACTGTCCTCCCCTTTATATGTATATATAATACGCACTGACCTGCTACGGAGAGATTGGGAGACCATCTCTCTGACAGGAAAGTGCGCGTAAACTGCTTGATTTGTGGGGAATTACTCTGCTCCGGTCTCTATTCCGGCATCCAGGATGGAGTCGAGCTCCCTGTCCAGCTGCCTGATCTTTTCTTTATACGGAGCCGTATCATTGAAGTCCTCCAGCATGACGTTCACCATTGCAATGTGCACGGCGGCCATCACGTAGTATTTCTCCTCGCTCAACTGCGGATAACGGGTGCGGTACCTGTTGAGCTTATCGTTGATACGTCTGGCAGCTTCACGATACAGCCTCTCATCCTTCCTGGGGATGGTGAGAGGGTAGTATGTTCCGCCTACCATCAGTTTAATTTCAAACAAATCATCCATTGCCTTCTCTTCCATAATCATCAGACTGTGAGTAGTTTAATGCAATGGTCTATCTCGCGCACCAATCCTTGTACCCTGCGTTTGGTGTCATCTATGTCGTGACCCGAAACCTCAAGTACTTTAGACTGTTTAAGATACTGGTAGGATTCCTTCATGGCGCTCAGTTCATCCTTCAACTGCCGGATTTCCTGATCCTTGGCCTCAAGTTGGCTCAGGAGCTCGGAATTGGTGCATTTGACGGTTTCATAAAGGTCCGCAAGCTTACGGATCTTACCTTCGAACTGCTCAATCAGTCTGGAATCGTCTTCAGTCATGGCTAATGACTAGCTACTGTATCTATTCGAAGTACAAATATAACTTAAAAAATGATAACCTGCCAAAGTGCAGGCTCCATTTTTTTATCTGTTCTTAAGCATTTCCCTGGCGGCCTCGAGATCCTCTTTCTTGCGGGGCTCCTTCTTGGCCAGGAGCAGGGTATTGAATGCATATTCACTCATCCAGCTCTCGCTGAATCCCAGATGCTGCTGGTACTGACGTATGCTGAATACCGTCTTGTAGCTGGCCTCATCCTTCCATGAGTTGCTTGTCATGATCTTGTGGACGGCATCCTCGGTCATGGTGCGCAGGGCGTTACGCATAAAGCTGGGAACGCGGAATTTCCACTTGAGTATGGTGCCGACCTGCATCATAAGGTCAGAGCTGAAACCCTGGAACTGGAACATGAATGCCTGCAGTGAGTTCACTGTACGGCAGTTCTTGCGTATGCATGCATCGATTTCCTTGAAAAAACCGTCCGATATGCCGTACATCTGACCCATCATCTTCTTGCAGCGGGCCTTCTCGGCTACGCCGAGCTTGTTGCCCTGGGTCTGTATCTTGAGACCTCTCTTGAATGTGGCCAGGTCAGGAAGCATGTTGATATTGGTAATACCCAGGTTTCCTGCTATTTCGGCCTGCAGATAAACGCGGATGAGAGTCATAAAGTCCTCCATTCCACCGACGTTTTCCACCTCTTCTTTCTTCTTGGAGAAAATGTTCTTTAAAAAGCCCATATTCTAATACCTATTTTATCTTAAACTTTTTTATCCTTATTACTTTCGTAATTTTGCGCGAAAGTAAAAAGAAATTCTTAATTTTGCGCCGTTTTTAGAGAGAAAGAGAATCGCAATATATTAAACAACCTAAAACAAACACAATGATCAAACTCGGTATTAACGGTTTTGGCCGTATCGGTCGCATGGTTTTCCGTGCTGCTGTTGAGAACTTCGCTGGCGACATCAAGGTCGTAGGTATCAATGATCTTCTGGATCCCGACTATCTGGCTTACATGCTGAAGTATGATTCAGTTCATGGTCAGTTCAATCACGACATCAAGGTTGAGGGTAACTACCTGATCGTTGACGGCAACAAGATTCAGGTTTTCGCTGAGAAGGATCCCGTAAACATCACATGGGGTGCTCTGGGCGTTGACGTAGTTGTTGAGTCAACCGGTTTCTTCCTGACCGCTGAGCTCGCTGAGGCTCACATCAAGGCTGGTGCCAAGAAGGTTATCATGTCAGCTCCTTCAAAGGATGCTACTCCTATGTTCGTATATGGTGTTAACGACAAGACATACGCTGGTCAGACCATCATTTCAAACGCTTCTTGCACAACCAACTGTCTTGCTCCTATCAGCAAGGTTCTGAACGACAAGTTCGGTATCAAGCGTGGTCTTATGACTACTGTTCACGCTGCTACTGCTACTCAGAAGACTGTTGACGGTCCTTCAAAGAAGGATTGGCGCGGTGGTCGTGGCATCCTGGAGAACATCATTCCTTCTTCAACCGGTGCTGCTAAGGCTGTAGGTAAGGTTCTTCCCGTTCTGAACGGCCGTCTGACTGGTATGTCACTCCGTGTTCCCACTTCTGACGTATCATTCGTTGACCTGACTGCTGAGCTCGAGAAGCCCTGCACATATGAGGAGATCTGCGCTGCTATGAAGGAGGCTTCAGAGGGCGAGCTCAAGGGTATCCTTGGCTACACCGACGAGGCTGTTGTTTCAACTGACTTCCGCAACGACTCACACACCTCAATCTTTGACGTTAAGGCCGGTATCCAGCTCGATCCTACCTTCGTTAAGGTTTGCGCATGGTATGACAACGAGTGGGGTTACAGCAACAAGGTTTGCGAAATGGCTCGCGTTATCACTAAGTAATCTATACAACGTGATTATAAAGAATCCTCGCAGCAATGCGGGGATTTTTTATTTCTGTACGGTCGGATGCCTTTTTTTGGTAAATGTTATTTGAAAACTTAACATTTATGTCCATTTTTGCCTTTAGAACCTTTTATTATCCTTCCTTGACCAATATTGATTATGAAAAGACTGTTGTTTGCTTTGCTCTCTTTTCTTCCAGCCATTCTGTTCGGACAGAACACAGTTTCAGGATATGTCGTTGACAGTAAAACCGGAGAACCTCTTCCTTATGCTACAGTTTACATCAATGGAACGACTAAAGGAACGGTTACCGGTAATGACGGCCGTTTTGAACTCAAGAACATTTCTTTCCCGTCCACGATAGTATTCAGTTTTGTAGGATACAAGACTCAAGCACGTGACCTTATGCGTGCACCCGGTAAACTGAATATAGCCCTTGAGACTGACGACGAGCTGCCCGAGGTGGTGATATCGGGCAAGGTCAAGAAAAAAGACCTGAGCTATTTCAAGCGTATGTTCCTGGGTGATGACCGATGGGGGCGGAATGCTGTCATAAGGAATGAACAAGCCATTATGTTTGACAGGTCCGAATCTGTAATAAAAAGGGTAATTGTAGATAATTATACAAGGGAAGTGGTGGATTCCGCTTACAGGCCCAATATGGGAAAAGCAAATGAAATAAGGACAATATTCACGGCACGGGCCAGTGAGCCTATTATAATCGATATGCCGTTATTGGGATATGAACTTTATGTGGATCTGGTTCGATTTACAACTGAAAATGTCAGAAGTCACAATTACAGTGCAGCCGGTGAATTCGATGTGGATATCAGTACACAGTGTAATATACTGGGCTATTTTTATTATAAGCCCTATGAGAACTTAAAGAAACGTCAGGCGGAGAGGATTGAAGAGAACCGCCGGCAGGCATATTACAATTCGAGCCAGCATTTCCTGAGGTCTTTCTATGAGGACCGGTTGGAGGAAAACGGATACTCTTTATCCATGACCAAGTTTGTAAAAGCAGTAGTCGATGGAGATTCTGTAATATTGCCGATGGCTTTTCCTGTAGTTATAAAGGAACAATCGGCTTTCCTGGGGGAAAACATGATGCAGATTTATGGCTTAAAGGGTACGCCACTTACCATAAGGTACTATCATAAGCGAGACGGTTCACCGCTGAACCTGAAAGAGAACAGAGAAGTGATATACCTTGAGGAAGAAGAGCATTTTATAGGTGGATTGTCGACGAAAATGGAATATGATACATTCTCCAAGTCGGGAATGACCCTCTGGGAGGATACATGTACATTCCTTAAAGAGGGTGTTTCCTTTGACAATAACATTCAGTTTTGGGGAGTTATAGGAGAAAAGAAAGTCGGAGCCTGTTTGCCCGATGACTACACACCTTTCGTAGATGAAACGGTAAACAAAATAGAGAAAGTCAAATATGAGCTGGCAGTTAAGGATTCATCAGACTATACGAAAGAGCTGATGAAGTTTGCCGGCAATGTCCGACAGTTCAACGAACTGTATCCGCAGGAGAAAGTCTATCTGGAGTTTGACAATACTGCCTACTTCCAAGGAGAGAATATTTGGTATAAGGCTTTTGTTACCCATGCGACAACGTTGGAACATGCTCCCAGCGGAGTGCTCTATGTGGATTTCCTGGCACCTACCGGGCAGTTGCTACGGCAGCAGAAACTTGAAATTGTAAACGGTCAGGCAAACGGCTCCGTTTCACTGTTGGACGAAGGTACCGCACAGTCACGTGAGAAACGCGGCATTATGGCATATCCCAGCGGTTTCTATGAAATACGTGCCTATACCCAGAATATGCTTGACTTTAGTCCCGAGGCCATATTCTCGCGAGTTATACCCGTATATACCCAGCCCAAATATGTGGGAGAGTATGACAAATCGCATGTGGTAAGCTATCAGGACAATCCCCTTATAGAGGATGTGCGTGATAAATCCGATACGCAGAAAGGACAGAACGACAATGTCAATGTGACATTCTATCCTGAGGGTGGCGATCTTATAAACGGACTGCCTTGTAGGGTGGCATTCAAGGCTACCGGCGCCGATGCTTTCGGCATAGAAGGAACTATGATTGTACCGGGGCTGGAGGATTCTGTCCTCACGGTTCATGATGGTATGGGCTCTTTCGTCGTCACTCCCAAGGGAACAGTAACGGTCCGTTTCGTTACACCGGAGGGTAAAACCGGCCGTTTCAGCTTACCCAGACCTGTAAGGAGCGGATACTCAATGATATCCGATGTACGTTCGGATTCATTGTTGCAGGTTAATATATGGAGGACGTTGGACCGTAAGGGAGAACCTGTGGCATTGGCTGTTACCTGCCGTGGCGATATTATCCACTTTGAGGAGATAAAGGACAGCCTTGAATCCCGATTGAGCATTGACTGTTCGACCTGGCCCTTAGGTGTCTGCAGGATGACCCTGTATGACAGGAATGGTATGATTCTCTCATCACGCAGCATTTTCCATAACAACGATGAATTCGTTAGCCCTGCAATTACAGCCAATACCGACAGCCTGTCGCGTCAGGCTTTCAGCAGGGAGGTTCTTGAATTCACTCTAAACGACATGGATGGTAATCCGCTGCGTGACCGTTTCTGTCTGTCAGTACGGGATGCTTCAGACTATGGTAGCGGACGTACGGAAAACCTGCAGACCAACCTGCTGCTGTCATCGGACCTGAGGGGATACATTCACGATCCGGCCTGGTATCTTGAGGCAGATGACGATGAGCACCGCCAGGCTCTCAACCTTCTGACCTTGGTACAGGGCTGGGAACGCTACGAATGGAAGACTATGACCGGCCTTACGGAGTTTGAGGAGAGACACCGTATTGAGGATGGCCTGACCTTGAACGGATGGATACTGTCATACCGAAAACGTGAGCCTGTGCCCGATATTGACATCTTTGCTGTACTGGTGCCTGACAACAGACAGTTCTGGAGCATAGATAAATTCAAGTACCGTACCGATTCGACCGGCTATTTCGGGTTCAATCTGTCAGAATTTTACGGTGAAGGCAAGTTCTCATTCAACCTGACCTCGACCAAACGGAACGGACAGACCAAGTATGAGAGGAATAAACGTATCAGACTGGAACGGTCGGAGAGACCATTGGCCAGAGCTTTCCTGAAGCAGGAAACGGACCTTGACCATAATAAGCTCCGTATGGTCAATCAGTCTGTTCCCTTGGATGACGATCAGCCTCTGCTCATCAGTATGGATCAGGGGATTGTCCTTGACGCTGTCGATATTGAGGCTGAATCAGGAAAACGTCAGTTCATTGATTATGACACCTTTACGTCTTTCAATGCGGAGGCGGATGCAGAGGAGGAACTGGATATGGGAGAATATACCACTGATGTCGAGGGGTATTTCCTGGAACGTGGCATAAGATTCGCTGATGCATATGTTGAAGGAGGAAATGACGATGATATGTACATTGAAAGTGGAGTAAGGCCGTTGTTCTATGTGCATAACCAGAAGAAACTGCTCGACAAGAAACCGTTTGACAATCCCATGAAGATAGATATGATTGATGTCCAGAGCATCATTGTTTATGACCAGCCTATGACTCTGCATGAACTCACCAAACTGACTCCGCTACTTAATGACTATCATATGAAACACCTGGATACGGAATGGTTCCAGAAAGTTGAAACAAGTTGGGACAGGTATTATCTGATAGACATCCAGATTAAAGAAGACAAGAATCTTCTGTTCTATGGAGAGATTCGTGATATGGGACGTAGGGTTACTAAAGTTCAAGGCTACTCCAAACCTGTTAGTTTCTATTCGCCCCAGTATCCTGACGGTCCTGTATCGGGTACTGTCGACTCGCGCCGTACGTTATACTGGAATCCCAACGTGATAACTGACAATGAGGGCCGTGCCCGTGTGGAGTTCTACAACAACGGCTTTACCCGTAAGTTCACGATTAACGCAGCAGGTATTACCTCATCGGGTATTCCTTACATTCTGAATCAGAATTGGTAATAGTATAAAGACAGAATCCTCGCAGCAATGCGGGGATTTTTTTTTAACTTCGCACTTGTATGGCTAAATATGACCTTATAACAGTGCTCGGTCCCACGGCCTGCGGCAAGACTCGTCTGGCTGTGGCGCTTGCTGACCGTGTGGGCGGCGAGATACTGAGCGCCGACAGCCGTCAGGTATACCGCGGCATGGACATCGGTACAGGCAAGGACCTGGCTGATTATGAGATTAACGGTCATAGTATTCCTTATCACCTTATTGACATTGCAGAGCCCGGAAGCAAGTATAATGTATATGAGTTCCAGGGCGATTTCCTCAAGGCATACCGTGGGGTAGTGGAGCGTGGAGCTGTGCCGATCATGTGCGGCGGAACGGGCCTCTATCTGGAGTCGGTGCTTCGCGGTTACAGGCTCATGCCGGTTCCGGAGAATCCTGCACTGCGCAAGTCACTCGAGGGCAAGACCTTAGCGGAACTCACCGAGATTCTCAAAGGCTACAAGACACTCCACAATACGACCGATGTCGATACGACCAAGCGTGCCATACGTGCCATAGAGATTGAGGAGTGCTACCGCAATACTCCCGTTGAGGCGGGTGCCTTTCCGGGTCTGAAGAGCCTGAACATAGGTATTGACATAAGCCGTGACATGCGACGCGAGCTTATTAGCAGCCGCCTTGAGAAACGACTGCAGGAGGGTATGATTGATGAGATCAAAGGCCTGCTTGACAAGGGTATATCGGCCGAAGACCTTATTTACTACGGTCTGGAGTATAAGTTTGTCACTCTCTATGTTACGGGACAGCTGGAATACAAATACCTGCTGCAGGAACTGGAGGTGGCCATACATCAGTTCGCCAAACGTCAGATGACCTGGTTCCGCGGTATGGAACGCCGTGGCATACATATTGAGTGGATTCCTTTTGAATGGTCCATGGACGATAAGGTGAACCGCATTGTTGAACTAATGGAGAAAGAATCTGTATGATGGATGAAGACAGATGGGGAATAGTCTACGTACCCCGTGCCGGTGTTAGCAACACCCTCAAGAGATGGGAGCAGATAAGAGAGTACCTGGAGTTCCGCAAGGTAAAGTATGACGTGGTACAGTCGGAGGGCGAGGGCTCTATCGAACGCATAACACGCATGCTTATAGACAGCGGCCATCAGACCATCGTCGTGGTGGGTGGTGACGAGGCTCTGAACGATGCCATCAACGCTATTATGTTCTCTCCCCGTGAGATACGTCAGAACCTTACCCTGGGTATCGTGCCGAACGGTATCGGAAATGACTTTGCAAGTTTCTGGGGCCTGGAGGTTGACAACTACAAGAAAGCCATACATGCCATCATAGAGCACAGGACCAAGAAGATCGATGTAGGATACTGCTCATTCCAGGAGGACGGCAGCGAGAAGGTTCGTTACTTCCTTATGTCTGTGAATGTGGGTCTGGGCGCCCAGGCTATACGTCTGTCGGATATATGCAAGCGGTTCGGTAAGAAGAACCCCGCTTACCTGGTTGCCATATTCAGCCTGTTCAAGGAGCGCAAGCAGTACAAGATGCGCATCAAGGTCAACAGCGAGGAGATCAATGACAAGATAATGACCATCTGTATAGGTAACTCACGCGGTTACGGTATGACCCCGAGCGCCGTTCCTTACAACGGATGGCTGGACCTGTCAGTGGTTTACAGACCCAAGTTCTGGCAGACCATACGCGGTCTCTACATGATTCTGCATAACCAGTTCCTGAACCACGAGCAGGTTCGCCCGTACAGGACCAAACAGATAGAGATAATGCAGGCTGACGGCACTCTCACATGCATTGACGGCCGTACCCTGTCACATACATTCCCCCTCAAGGTATCACTTGAGCCGGCTGTAATCAACTTTATAATTCCCTGATAAAATGGCACTTTTTGAAAACTCCAAGAATTTCTTCCTGCTGGCAGGTCCTTGCGTGATTGAAGGCGAGGAGATGGCTATGCGCATTGCTGAGAAGTGTGTTGACATTACATCACGTCTGGGCATTCCCTATGCATTCAAAGGCTCATTCAAGAAGGCCAACCGTTCACGTATAGACTCATTCACCGGAATCGGCGATGAAAAGGCATTAAAAGTGCTTGCCAAGGTCAGAAAGGAGTTCGGTGTTCCGGTGGTAACCGACATCCACCGCGAGGAGGATGCAGTGATGGCAGCCGAGTATGTTGACATACTGCAGATTCCGGCTTTCCTTTGCCGTCAGACCGATCTTCTGGTAGCTGCGGCACGTACCGGCAAGACCGTGAACATAAAGAAAGGACAGTTCCTTGCTCCCGATGCCATGCAGTTCGCCGCCCAGAAGGTGGCCGATGCAGGCAACCGCAATATCATGCTCACCGAGCGCGGCACCACATTCGGTTATCAGGACCTGGTGGTCGATTTCCGCGGCATACCTGAGATGCAGAAGTTCGGATATCCCGTTGTGGTGGACTGCACGCACTCCCTGCAGCGTCCCAACCAGACAAGCGGTGTTACGGGAGGACAGCCTGAGCTTATAGAGACAATCTCCAAGGCTGCCGTGGCAGTAGGGGCTGACGGTCTCTTTATGGAGACACATGAGAATCCTGCGCAGGCCAAGAGCGACGGAGCCAACATGCTCCCGCTTGATCTGCTCGAGGGTCTGCTCACCAAGCTTGTGCGCCTGCGCGCTGCACTCTGATCAGTTATTCCTTAAGTTCTTTGCGGACGGTGCCATCGGGCATCCTGACAAGTATTATGCCTTTGTAATCGGGGCCGGCAGGGCGTCCGTCAAGTGTGAACTGTGCTGTCGCGGCATTTGACATGCCTGTGCCATTAACGGCAGCGACGTCATACTCCTCGATATTCTCGAACAGATTCCATCCGTCGGTGCTTTCATAGATGGATTTGGTGCCGGCGGGTACCATGAGCTTGGTGTGCTTGTAGTTGTAGTCAGCGCCAAGCGTCTGGTTCGTAGGTGGCATATAGTAGTTGGTAAAGGTGTTGGCCGGTATGGCGGAGGGGTTCAGATCCTCCATGTAGATGGTGTTTATAAAAGGACAGCTGCCGAACGCAAGCTCGCCCATATCCTCTATATGGCCTTTGATGCAGAGGGTGTGGAACCGGTTCGTTACAGAGTTGCGGAAGGCATTTGTACCTATCTTGGTGACCGATGCAGGGATTATTACGGTCTCGGTAGGATCGGCATTGGCAAAAGCGTTGGCCTTGACCTCGGTCAAACCGTCAGGGATAGAGAGGACCCTGTTGCCCTCATGAATATAATTCCCGTTTACAAGCAGCCAGGTGAATGCGCGGTATCTTATGTAATCCTGGAAAGGATTGCTGTCAAGCGATGCGAATTCAATCCCGCAGTAGTCCCGGATTGAGGTTACATCGGCTATCATAAGATTTGTGCAATCCTGGAATGCATTGGGACCCACATACTTGAGAGTGGACGGCAGGGAGACCTTGGTGAGGCTCTTGAGATTTATGAAAGCACAACTGCCTATTGAATCGACGCCCTCAGGAATGGATAGTTCGGTTATGGAACTGCCTCCTATGTAAAGGTTCTCCGAGTAGAATACGGGATTGGAGAGGTTCAGCGGTTTTCCGGTGTTGAGAATCGTAGTGGGACCGAAGTGTATTCCGCACCATGATGCGATGTCATCGGTTGATACCTTGGTGATTGATGTGCAACCCATGAATGCGTCATGACCGATTGAATCAACGTTTGCGGGAATATGTACGGATGTTATGCCTTTAAATCCGCAGAATACGTAAGGCTTGATTGTCTTTACGCCCTCAGGGATAACCAGGTCGGTGAGTGGCTTGTCATTGAGATATACGGTGCCGTCGGTAAGGAGGATTCCTTCCATCTCAATATTGCACCATGCGGCCAGGTCAGTTATGGTAAGCTTTTTGAAGTTGTCGCTGAAGGTGCAGAACGCATTCATTCCTATCTCCTGAACGGAGGCCGGGATGGTCAACTCCTGCAGGTTGTCACAGGATTGGAATGCAAAACGGCCTATTTTCTTAAGGGATGACGGGAGAGTGAGGCGAGTCAGGCTTGAACAGTCTGAGAATCCGGCCTCGGCTATCTCTTCAATGGTGTTCGGTAAACTTACGCCGGTAAGCTCCGGGCAACCGTAAAGGTCAACTCTGGTTACGGTATATGTCTTGTCGTCAATTACGACCGATGGCGGAATGGATAGTTCGCCCTTGTAGTCATGCCTGATCATGGTGGAACTCTGGCTGTCCCATTCCTGGTCAACTACCACTGACACATGTGAGTCATCTAACTTGTAATAACATATGCCATTGACAATCTGGCCTTTGGCTGTGATGGCCAGGATTGTACAAAGTAATGCGAGTAAAGCTTTTTTCATAATGACTTGAAATGTTGGTCGCCTCAAAGATATGATAAAAAATAAGGCCCGCGGTTAAGCGAGCCTTATTTTTAATCAATCATTTCAAATCCCGTGTAAGGAACCAGCGCCTTAGGAATCCTGATTCCCTTATCGGTCTGGTTGTTTTCCAGGATGGCCGCCACTATTCGGGGCAATGCCAAAGCAGAGCCGTTCAGCGTGTGGCAGAGCTCGGCTTTCTTCTCGCCGGTCTTGCGGTAACGGCACTTGAGGCGGTTGGCCTGGTATGTGTCAAAGTTCGATACCGATGAAACCTCAAGCCAGCGGCCCTGTGCCTCTGAGTAGACCTCAAAGTCATAGCAGATGGCCGATGTAAAGCTCTGGTCGCCGCCGCACAGACGCAGTATGCGGTAGGGGAGTTCCAGCTTCTGGAGCAGGCCCTCTACATGGGCGAGCATCTCCTTGTGGCTCTCTGCAGAGTGTTCGGGAGTATCGATACGTACTATCTCAATCTTGGAGAATTCATGCAGACGGTTCAGACCGCGTACATCCTTGCCGTAAGAACCGGCCTCACGACGGAAACACTGTGTGTAAGCGCAGTTCTTGATGGGGAGCTGCTTCTCATCAAGGATTACGTCACGGTAGATGTTGGTTACGGGAACCTCGGCGGTGGGGATGAGGTAAAGGTCATCGACCTCGCAGTGGTACATCTGTCCTTCCTTGTCAGGGAGCTGACCTGTACCGTAACCCGATGCCTGGTTAACGACGGTGGGAGGCATGATCTCCGTGTAGCCGGCCTTGTTGGCCTCGGCCAGGAAGAAGTTTATGAGTGCGCGCTGCAGCTGTGCACCTTTTCCTATATATACGGGGAATCCGGCACCTGTGATCTTGACACCCAGGTCAAAGTCAATCAGGTTGTATTTCTTGGCAAGCTCCCAGTGGGGAACCTTGGCCTCACCGTTCTGGGGGTTGCAGGTCCAGTTGCCTACGGTATCCTGTCCTATCACACACTCCTTGAGGTTTGACTTTACTACCCAGTTGTCCTCAGCGCAGGTACCCTCGGGAACCTCGGGGTAGGGAATGTTGGGGATAGTGCAGAGCAGTGCGGTCAGATCATTCTCAGCCTGCTCTTTCTTGGCCTCAAGCTCTGCGGCAGCTACCTTGAGTTCAGCAACGCGGGCCTTGGCCTGCTCGGCCTCCTCCTTGTTGCCGGCCTTCATGGCCTGTCCGATCTTGGCGGCAAGTGTCTTGCCCTCGGCAAGATTGTTATCCAACTGGGCCTGGGCCTTCTTTCTGCTGTCATTCAGCTCGATGGCCTGGGCTATAGCCTCCTCAGCATTCTTGAAATGCTTCTTCTTAAGACCTGCAATGACTGTATCGGTCTGTTCTGTGATCTGTTTGAGTGTGAGCATCGGAATTTAATCTTTAAATAAAAAAGGCCCACGGAATAAGTGAGCCTCTTTTAAGTTGTTTGGTTTATCAGGCCTCAGCTTTCTCCTCAACGGGGATAACTGATACATAACTTCTGTCCTTGCGGCCCTTCTTGAACTCTACGGTTCCGTCAACCAGTGCGAACAGGGTGTGGTCCTTACCCATACCGATGTTCTCGCCCGGATGATGCTGTGTACCGCGCTGACGAACTATGATGTTACCTGCTTTTGCATACTGTCCACCCCAAATCTTAACGCCCAGACGCTTGCTGGCAGACTCACGGCCGTTCTTAGAACTACCTACACCTTTTTTATGTGCCATATCTTTCTAATGTTTTTAGGGTTATGCTACTACTTCCTTAACCAGAAGCTCTGTGAACTGCTGGCGGTGACCGTTGAGCTTACGGTAACCTTTTCTTCTTCTCTTGTGGAATACAAGAACCTTGTCACCCTTAACGAGTGCGCTCTTGACCTCACATACTACCTTTGCGCCCTTGATGGTAGGAGCACCTACAGTGACCTTACCGTCCTTGTCGGCGAGAAGGATCTTCTCGAACTCAATGCTTGCACCAGCCTCAACGTCCTGGATGTGGTGCACGAACAGCTTCATTCCCTCTTCAATCTTGAACTGCTGTCCCTGAATTTCAGCAATAACGTACATTAAATCTTGCTTTTATTCGTTTCTCCGTAAGGTGGTCCGCCCACTGTGGCCGACACTTCTCCAACCTCCACGGCACTAATCGGGCGCAAAGGTACTATTTTATACAGTCACAGCAAAATATTTTTATGAGTTTTTTTCTTGCCAAAGTGTCCCGCACTCACCCCTCTCACAACGCTCCTGGGGCCGATACGCGCGGGATACCCCCGCCAAATAAGCCAGTGTCCCACACTCACCCGCCCGAGAACGTATTCTCGCCGGGGTGAGTGTGGGACACTCTGGCAAACGAGGAAGATTTGGTCTATTGTAGGTACATGTTGTCACATAGTTCCTGTATGGAGCCGTAATGGATATTGGAAAATGGAATGTATATATCCTGACGAATATCCTTATCCGGTAAATCCTCGGGCGGATAAGAAAAGAAGAGACGACCGCTGATGGCTTCGTCAATTATGGGTTCAAATTCGGAATAATCAATGAATGCGGATATCCTGTCATCTGTTTCAGTCGGAGATTCCTGAACAGTGACCGGTAACGGATCGGCTTTCTTAAACACAATCTCATAGTATCTCTCATCAATACTCATTTCCGTCAGGGAATCCGGTCCGATAATTACGAGCCGGTTATCAGGATTGACTACGCGGAGTACGAACATACCGTTTATGTCAGTTACGGTCTGAGCCATTATGCGGTTATTCATATTCCTTTCAGTGATCACTGCTCCGGCCATGACGCCGTCATCGGTTCTTATGGTACCCATAATGAAATCTCCGGCCATAGGTGCGTTCTCTGCCACTGCCGTTACGGTCAAGGTCAGGAATAAAGCTGTTGCCAAATACTTTTTCATATCGTGGAGTTTTAAGCGTTTTGATGCAAATGTAGAGCAGCAGAGTCGCCCAGTCAACAAAAATGCGTTGCAAAAGTGTTGCATTGGGGTCTGACCCCTTTGCGTTGAAATTTTAATTATATTTGCAAAAAATTCACAACCAATTATTTGAATTATGAAACGTATTCTTTTTTTCCTTGCCGCTTCAATGGTGGCATTCACTGCCTGCGATCCCGCTCAGGATGAGGATGAGAACAAGCAGGAGGATTCTGCAAGTCTGGCCGGTACATGGCTGCGCGACCTTGTTGACGGAGAACCTGCGCTGGTCATAAATGAAAACGGTACCGGTACTCTCTATGGCGATGATTTTACCTATACCTACGACAGCAAACAGGACTCTATCTTTATTGAGACCCGCATCCAGGGTATGGTTGAGAAGACCTCTTACAAGGTTACACTTGGCGATATAATGACATGGTCCTGGACCGATGAGAACGATCATGTTTCTCTCGATGTATGGTATAAGGAGGGTGGTAACTATAGCCGTAAGGTCGCAAACGGCAGATATGATATGTTCAGAGACCTGTCGGCCAATGATACATCGGCCGTATTTATTTTCAACGGCAATAAAGTCGATTTCTACATCATTGCATACGGAGAGCATTTTTCAGGTACATACACCCATGAGAACGGTGTGCTGAGAATGAACTTTACACAAGGTATTTGCCTGAGTGACAATAATGAAAGCCGTTCATGGTTTGCTCCAGGTCTGGATCCTGAAACTCTTGAGCCTTATGCCGGGTATGAGTGGTATGACATGACCAGTCTCGATGATTGGACAATGCAGATGTTTAATGAAGAAAAGAGAAGGTTTGGTGAGGTGACATTCGTTCTCGTCAGTGACAGAGACGGTTACGGAAGCATCGGTCTTCCGGGAATTATCAGGAAGCACTGAATAACTCTCTTTTGATTAAAAGGGCACAGAGGGAACCGTCCCTTTTGTGCCCTTTTTTATCTCAGTTTGTGAGACTCAAAGTGGCTGCGGATGGAGGTGAAGTAGAACAGGATACCGAATACGTTGACCAGGACGGCAGTCCAGAAGGCGCTGTGATAGCCCCAGTATTCGCTGAACAGGCCGCCCAGGAGTACTCCCAGTCCCACACCGGCATCCCAGGAGGTCAGGATCGATGAGTTTGCGGTGCCTCGCTGCGAGTTTTCGGCCAGATTGATGAACATGGTCTGGAAAGCGGGGTACATATGACCGTTACCAAGTCCGATAATAAGTGCCGCGCCGTAGTATCCTATGGGGTTGTGCAGGGCGGCGAACATGAGGTAGCCGAATACCGATACGCACATGCCCATGGAGGCGTTGCGTGACACCTTGTTCTGGCGCAGCGCACGTGCTCCGGTGAGTCTGGACAGTATCAGACCCAGGGCGCAGAGACCAAAGAAAAGTCCCGTTCCACCGGTGATTCCAAGCTCCTCCTTGCCGTAGATAGCCACATAGGTGGAGAGCACTCCGTAGCTGAAGGCGAAACATGCTATGCCTATAGCCTCACGCCATCCTTCAAGCAGGAAGAAACGGTCAAACGAGAGTACGCTTTTCTTTGGCGTGAAATCACGGATGGGAGTTTTAATGGATATCTCAAGCAGGAGTCCGATGAAAGATGCGGCGAGCGATACCCAGAACAGGGCCTTGTAGTTGCCGCTGAATGCCTCAAGCAGTACTATGGCAAGGGCCGGTCCCAGGGCCATGGCCAGGTTGTTGCTCAGTCCGTAGTATCCGATGGCCTCACCGCGGCGGGACGATGGCACGACATCGATGGCTACGGTGCTGGCTGCTACGGTGGTAGCTCCGAAAGGTGCGCCGTGAAGGGTGCGGAATATGGCGAACGCGGCCAGCGAACCTGCTGCCAGATAGCCTATGAATACGCTGAAGAACAGAGTTCCGCATATGACCAGGACTGTCTTTCGGGGAAAGCTGTCAACCAGGAATCCGCTGAACGGCCTTATGGTGAGAGCCATCAGGGCATATCCGGTGAGCACCATTCCTATGGTGTCCTTGGTGGCGCCGAAGGTCTCGTTGAGATAAAGAGGAAGGAGCGGAACGATGAGCATAAAAGAGAAATGGACCAGAAAATTCACGGTCCATATCTTTACATAGTTGGCGTTCCAGAGTTTTTCCCTCATTATTTCACTCCACAGATATCCTGCATGAGATGTGCTGTCTCCAGCGCATCCTTAGAGTAGTATGTGGCGCCAATGGCGCTGGCAATATCAGGGGTCATGACTGCACCGCCCACAACGATGGGGCAGGTGATGCCATTTGCTCTCAGGAACTCTATGGTCTCCTTCATTGAATCTACGGTGGTGGTCATGAGCGCACTCAGGCCTACGGCGTTGGGATTCTCGCTTTGGGCAGCCTCAAGGACAGCCTCTTTGGGTACATCCTTGCCCAGGTCAGTCACGGTGAATCCGTGGCTCTGGACCACAACCTTGACAATATTCTTTCCTATATCGTGGACATCGCCCTTTACGGTAGCGATTATCATGTGTCCCTTTGAAGGCTCGTCATCACCCTTGGTGCTGAACTGCTCGGATATGATGGCGAAAGCCTGTTTTGCGGCCTCGGCTGACCTTATGAGCTGAGGCATGAACACCTCATTACGGGCGAACTTGGCGCCTACATCACCCAGTGCGGGAATGAGTATCTCGTTGATGACGCGGTCCTTACCCAACTCGGGCATCTCACGCTCCAGGCAATCCTTGACGCGGTCTTTGAGTCCCTGGGCTACAGCGTTGTACAGGTTATCGGCTGTCTGTTCCTCCTGTGACTGGGTGTTGAAGTATATGAATCCGGCACAGCCCGGGTCGTTGCCTGTCAGGGCCATCGATGCACGCACGGTAGCTACGGTCTCATGGTCCAGAGGGTTCATGATAGGCATATCAAGACCACCCATGAAGGCCATGGCAAGGAAGTTACGGTTCAGAGTGCCGCGCTCGGGCAGTCCGAACGATACGTTGGACAGTCCCACTGTGGTGAGCACTCCCAGTTTCTTGAGTTCTGTGAGTGTATTGATGGTTATCTTGGCGTACTGCTGGTTTGACGATATGGCCATGACCAGTCCGTCAAAGACGAGCAGACGGCGGTCTATGCCCATACTCTCGGCACGCTTGATTATGCTTTTGGCAATATCTATACGTAATTCCGTGGTCTCAGGAACTCCGCGCTCATCAAGCGGCAGTGTTACAGAGGGACACTGGTAGCGGGCTATGATGGGCAGCAGGCGTGACATGGACTCCTCACCTCCGTTCACGGAGTTGATCATGGGAACACCGTTGTAGAGACGTATGGCGGCCTGGATGGCATCGGGGTTGGAGGAGTCGAGCTGCAGGGGCAGGTCGCACACCTCCTGTACCTTGCGTACAGCCTG
The DNA here is from genome assembly GCA_045131955.1 of Bacteroidaceae bacterium. Classification (GTDB taxonomy): domain Bacteria; phylum Bacteroidota; class Bacteroidia; order Bacteroidales; family Bacteroidaceae; genus Colenecus. Next base: position 7,350 of record JBGURN010000123.1, on the reverse strand, counting down.
GCAGAGAAGGGATTTCTCGTCAGAGTTGGGAACGCCGCAGTTCAGGTCCAGGAAATCAGCTCCGGCATCTTTCTGCGCCAGAGCCTCGTGCTGCAGATATTCAAAGTTACCCTCGGCGAGAGCCGCCTTGAGCTTTTTCTTGCCTGTGGGGTTGAGTCGCTCACCGCATATGAGGCCCTTGTCGAGCTTGAGCATTACGGTCGATGAGCAGATGTAGGTGCCGTCGGGCTTGGAAATCTCCGGGGCAGGAAGTCCCTTGTACTTGGAGATGGCCTTGATGGTTGAGGGCGATGAACCGCAGCAGCCACCCAGAATGGAGGCTCCGGCCTCAATCAGGTCCTTGGCGGCAGCGGCAAACTGCTCATCGGTCCAGTTATAGACCACCTCACCGTCACGCATCTCAGGCAGGCCCTTGTTAGGCTGAGCCAGGATGGGGCAGTTCGCATAGGGTTTCATGCGACGTACCACATCAATTACGCCGGCCGGGTTGGTGGAGCAGTTTACACCCAGCACATCGACACCCAGCGATGACAGGGTGAGTGACACTATCTCAGGGGTGGATCCGGTGAGGGTGCGTGCCTGGTCATCAAATGTCATGGTGGCGAAAATAGGCTTGTCACATACGTCGCGTATGGCCAGGATGGCGGCGCGGAGCTCGTAGAGGTCGCTGAATGTCTCCAGCAGATAACCGTCCACGCGCTGGTATGTGTATTCAGCTACCTGACGGAAATTGTCATAGGCCTGCTCAAAGGTGAACTGTCCTACAGGTTCCATGAGCTGACCCGAGGTGGAGACATCGAACATGACCAAGGCGCGGTTCCCGACAGCGGTGCGGGCATTCTCTATGGCCGCATCGGCTATCTCCTGCCAGGTGTATTCGGGGGACTGCCACTTGACGGGGTTGAGCTCGAATGAGTTGCAGGTTATGTATTGGGCACCGGCCTCAAGGTAGTCGGTGTGCATCTTCTGCACACGGGCCGGGTTGGTGAGGTTGAGTACAGCCACACCGTTATGCTTGGGCTTGCCGTCATCGCCGTCCTTGGGATGCGCATCGGCCAGTACTGTGCCCTGAGCTCCGTCAAATATCTGGATTTTGTCTATTTTCATGATACCGTTTTATGCTGTTTATTTGAAGAAATCCGATGCTACATAGCCTATGTTGTCCATAAGCTTGCTTATGAATCCGCTCTTGTTCATTGAGTAGATGTGGATTCCGTCAACGTCATTGGCCATGAGGTCGAGGATCTGATAGCTTGTGAATATAAGTCCTATCTCCTCGATGGCGGCCTTGTCATCCTTGTAGCGGTCAAACTGGTTGAGCAGTCTGTTGGGCACCTTGCAGCCTGATACCTGAATCATGCGTGCCAGCTGTGAATAGCCGGTGACGGGCATGATGCCGGGTATGATGGGTACGGTGATGCCGGCCTTGCGGGCTTTTAGGAGGAAGTGGTAGAACACCTCGTTGTCAAAGAACAGCTGGGTGTCGAAAAACTCCATGCCTGCATCCTGCTTGACCTTGAGGAACTCTATGTCTGAGGCCAGACTGTCAGCCTCGGGGTGTTTCTCGGGGTAGCATGCGCCGGCCAGGCCAAAACTTCCGTTCCATTTGTCCTTTATGTACGTAGCCAGGTCACTGGCGTGCTTGAAATCGGAGAATATGGGTGTTGTAGTATCCTTGGGTATGTCACCGCGCAGAGTGAGTATGTTCTCCACACCGTAGCTTTTGAGTTCGGTGCATACGCTGTCAACCTTGTCACGGGTGGATGCCACGCAGGTGAGGTGTGCCAGAGGGAGGGCGTTCGTGTTCTCCTTGATTGTCTTGGCTATCATGGCGCTGTTGGAGAGGGTGTTGCCCAGTGCTCCGTAGGTGACGCTCATGTAATCAGGAGCGTAGCTTGCCAGCTTCTTGATAGTGGTGTCAATAAGGGTAAATGTGTCTTCCTCTCTTTTGGGAGGGAAAATCTCGAACGATAAGGTCTTCTTCTTGGCCAGAATCTCTGAAATCTTCATTCTTTCCTGTCATAGTTGTAGGACAGGTTGGGGGTACCGGTCCGTGGGTTTAACAAATTGCTTTTTTCTGGTCGGGTGCAAAGGTAATACATTTTTGCTTACAAAGGCTCCAAATAATCACTTGTTGAGATATCTTTCAGCCTCCATCGCAGCCTTGCAGCCGCTTGCGGCGGCGCAGATGGCCTGACGGTAATTGGGATCTGCCACATCACCTGCGGCAAATACTCCGGGTACGTTGGTGAGCGGACGGGCTCCCTCGGTCTTGATGTAGCCGTTCTCATCGGTCTCGATCCAGGGCTTGAACACATCGGAGTTGGGTTTGTGTCCGATGGCCAGGAAGAAACCGTCTATCTCGCGTTCGTAGTGTTCCTCGGTGGGGAGACCCAGGTCCTTGACGAGCTTGACGCCCTGGACCTTGCTGTCGCCGGTCAGACCCTCGGCGTTATGTCCGAACAGTACCTCTATCTTGGGGTTGTCGAGCACACGCTTCTGCATTATGTCACTGGCACGCAGGTAGTTCTTGCGGACAATCAGGTAGACCTTGCTGGCCAGGGTGGAGAGGTAGGCTGCCTCCTCGCAGGCAGTGTCGCCGCCGCCGACTACCGCAACTACTTTCTTGCGGAAGAAAAATCCGTCACAGGTGGCGCAGGCGCTTACTCCGCGTCCGGCATATTTTTTCTCATCCTCCAGTCCCAGATATTTGGCGGTGGCACCGGTCGATATGATCACGGTGTCGGCCTGCAGCTGTGTACCGTCATCGACGGTGACGGTGTAGGGGGCCTGGCTGAAATCCACGGCGGTGATGATACCCATGCGTATGGTGGCGCCGAACCGGGCTGCCTGGGCACGCATATCCTCCATCATGTCATAGCCGCTCACGCCCTCGGGGTATCCGGGGAAGTTCTCGACTACGGTGGTGGTTATGAGCTGACCGCCAGACTGCGGTCCCTCGTAGAGGACGGGTGCAAGGTTGGCACGTGAAGCATAGATCGCTGCGGTGAATCCGGCAGGTCCGGATCCGATGATGAGGCATTTAACTCTTTCCATATGTTGTCTTGTGTTATCTCAAATCAATGATTTCGGCATCCTTGTAGTCCTTGACGGGGCATGTGAAGGTGCTCTTTTCAAAACTCTGGCCCGGTTTGTAGTCCGTGACCTTGACGGAGGCCGATACGTTACCGAGCTCCTCGGAGAACTCAATCTGAAGGGATTGGGGTACATAGGTCTTGGGGTTTACCAGGACGATGACCTTACGGATGCCCTCCACACTACGCTCCTGATTGGATGCGGTGAGTATGAACGTGTCGGTGCCGTTACCGCTCACACTGAATCCCTGATGCTTGCCGAGCAGTCCTATGACGTCATATCGGGCCTTCTCCTCGGCGTTGGGCTCTGTTATGTAAATCTCCTCGATTCCATCGCCGAAATCATTGCCGCGCCACATGGTCTTGCCGTCGAACCACATGGTGTATTCATCCTGACTGGCGTAGAAACAGGGTCCGGAGAGCTTGAGCAGCAGGTCGAACGCATCGGTCCCGCCGTCAATCTTAATGCGGGCATCCATCATCATGGTTATGCCGCCGTCCTTCTCAAGCTTGGATACAGTCTTGCGCAGGAGCTGTTCGGCACTCTGGGCCGATGCGGAGAATACCGTGAAGAGGGTGAGTATGACAGTGAAAAGTCTTTTCATCTTAGAGCAGGTTGTAGGTTTCAAGTATGCGGTCAAGCTGGACCTCATCGGCTACGAGAACGGGACGCGGCTTGCTTCCGTCGGCCCTGCCTACGATGCCTGTGGCCTCGAGCTGGTCCATGAGACGGCCGGCGCGGTTGTATCCGATGGAGAACTTGCGCTGTATGAGTGATGTGGAACCTGACTGGTTGACAACCACCAGACGTGCGGCCTCGGCGAACATGGGGTCGAACTTGCCCATCTCGACGCCGCCTTCAATGGCTGCGCCCTCGTTTTCATCGACATACTCAGGCAGCGGATAGGCCTCGGTGTAGCCCTGCTGACGGCTTATGTACTGGCAGATGGCGTTGACCTCGGGGGTATCCACAAAGGCGCACTGCACACGTACGGGGTCGCTGCCCGAGAGGAACAGCAGATCACCGCGTCCGATCAGCTGGTTGGCGCCCGGACGGTCCAGGATGGTGCGGGAGTCAATCATGGAGCTCACGCGGAAGGCCATACGGGCCGGGAAGTTGGCCTTGATGGTACCGGTTATGATGTTGGTGGTAGGACGCTGTGTGGCTATGATCATATGCATACCCACGGCGCGTGCCTTCTGGGCGATACGTGCTATAGGCATCTCTATGTCCTTGCCGGCGGTCATGATCAGGTCGCCGAACTCATCGATTACGACTACTATGTAAGGCAGGTAGCGGTGACCCTTCTCCGGGTTGAGCTTGCGGTCCTTGAAGAGGTTGTTGTACTCTATGACAGAACGTACGTTGGCGTTCTTGAGCAGCTCGTAACGGCTGTCCATCTCTATGCAGAGGGACTTGAGGGTGTGGATGACCTTGGTGGTATCGGTTATGATGGCCTCGGAGTCGTCGACATCGGGCATCTTGGCAAGGAAATGCCTGATGATGGGTGCGTAGATGCTGAACTCAACCATCTTGGGGTCGACCATGACGAGCTTGAGCTCTGCCGGGTGTTTCTTGTAGAGCAGTGAGGTTATCACGGCGTTCAGACCTACGGACTTACCCTGACCGGTGGCACCGGCTACCAGCAGGTGAGGCATCTTGGCAAGGTCAAACATGAATACCTCATTGGTGATGGTACGGCCCAGGGCTACAGGAAGCTCCATCTTGCTCTCCGCGAACTTGCGGCTGTTCAGGATGGACTCCATGGATACCATGACAGGCTTGGCGTTAGGTACCTCGATACCGATGGTGCCCTTGCCGGGTATAGGTGCGATGATACGTATGCCCAGGGCAGCCAGGCTCAAGGCGATATCGGCCTCCAGATTACGTATTTTCGATATGCGCACACCTGCGGCGGGAGTGATCTCGTAGAGGGTGATGGTGGGGCCGACGGTGGCGTTGATGGTGTCAATCTCTATACCGAAGTCCTGCAGGACCTTGATGATGCGGTGCTTGTTGGCCTCCTGCTCGTCCTTGTCAATGGCGGGGGAGTCGTTGTCATAGTGCTTGAGCAGGTCCAGGGTGGGGAACTTGTAGTGTGACAGGTCCAGACGGGGATCGTAGGGTTCCTGTATGTTGCCCTCGGCCTTCTGCTCCTGGGTGCCGGTGGAGATGGTCATCTCGATGGCTGATTCATCCTTGGGTGCATCGGCTGCGGGCTGGTCCGTAACCTTACGGGGCCTGCCCTCGGGTATCTCGTCATCTATATCCTCCTGCACGGGGTCCTTTACAGGCTCGGGTTCAGGCTCGGGCTCGGGTTGGGGCTCAGGCTCGAACGGCTCGGGCTTATAGATGTAGTCGTCATCATCAGCCGGGTTCTGTGTGTCATCGGCCGTGGTGTCATCGGTCCCGGATTCATCGGCCTTTTCCATATGACGTACGCCGCGCTTTATTCCTTCGGCTCCGTCACGTATCACCTGTATGGTGCGGCGTGTCAGGTAGACGCAGTAGATGAGCATGGTGACTATCAGTATGAGAATGAGTCCGGGAACTCCCACATAAGTCACAAAGAAACTGTTCAGGTTCACGCCGTGGTTGCCGCCGGGAACTATGAACGAGCTGCTCATGACCGATGAGAGCGCGAGCTGCAGGAATGACGAGCACCAGACCATGAGGAACGCGCAACTCACGAACCAGCGGAATATACGGAAATGGGTTATGCGCATCATGTTGAGGCCGCATACGGTCAGGAATACGGGAATCAGTATGGAGGGGATTCCGAACCATCTGTTCACGAAATTGTCCGATACGCGCGCTCCGAGCAGTCCCGTGCTGTTCTCTATCTCCTGAGCCACACCGTTGGCGATGGCGCTCTGGTCGGTTCCTCCGTTGAACAGGAACGAGATGTATGCTATGATGAAAAATATGGCTATGATGGTGATGACAGCTCCGCTCACAAAGAGGAAGGTGTCATTGCGCAGTGCGTTGGAAACGGTGCTTAGATTGAACTTGAATTCCGGCTTCTGCGTGCCGGTGCGAGGCTTATTGTCGTTCTTTTTCAGTCCCATATCTGAATAATGCTATTATGAGATACAAAGATAATAGAATAAAAAGACAAAACGGGCGGCTTATAGCGGAAAAAGGGTTAATTTCGCAGCCGAAAACAAAATCAGATTCTAAAATGGAATCATCAGCGGCTTTTGACAAGAATACGGTCGAATTCGTGACCGTGGCAGCCGAGTACTGCGCGTATATGGAGCAGCTCTTTGACAAGGAGCCGGCCAAGGTTGTGGATGTGCTTACCAAGCTACTTCCGCTGGTCTATCTCAAAGCCTCCATGCTTCCGCGGGTGGAGCCCGAGGGACTCTATCTGGAGGAGTTCGTGACTGAGCAGGACTATGAGGAACTGCGTATGCAACTGCAGCGTTTACTCGGTGAAAACGATGATTATCTTGAGGTATTTGTGGAGGACATGAAGTACAGCGACACTCCTGTACGCAAGTGCATATCAGAGGATCTGGCCGATATATACCAGGCTCTGAGGAACTTTGTCCAGTCTTACCGCAGCGGACTTGACGAGGTTATGGTTGAGGCCGTGGCTGTTTGCGCCGAGGGGTTCCGTACCTACTGGGGACAGACACTGACCAACACCCTGCGCGCCGTCCACAACGTACGATATGAGAGCGCTGATATGGATGACTTTTCGACCGATGAAACCGCATTTTATGATTGAACTGCCGGATAAAATAGATAAGTCGGAACTCGCCGACAAACCCAGGGTGGTGTTTGACGGAATAATCGAGGAGATTGATACCGAGGAGAAGGCCGATAAGGCCATCGCGATACTCTCCAAGGAGAAGGTGGTGGGCTTTGATACCGAGACAAGACCTTCATTCACCAAAGGTGTGGCGCACAAGATAGCGCTGCTTCAGCTGGCCACTGATAAATTCGGTTATCTGTTCAGACTCAATAAGATAGGCATTACGGACAGCGTGATGGCGTTCCTTTCGGACCCTCAGATAATAAAGGTGGGGCTCTCGGTGAAGGATGATTTCCATCAGATGGCCGGCCGCCGCAAATTCACACCCGCGGGATTCGTGGAACTGCAGGAACTGTGCGGTGAAATGGGCATTGGAGAGAAGGGACTGCAGAGACTCTACTGCCTCCTGTTCCATGAGCGAATCTCCAAGAACCAGCAGCTCAGCAACTGGGAGACCGAGACCCTTACCGAAAGCCAGAGGCAGTATGCTGCCA
>JBGURN010000122.1:0-20274 GCA_045131955.1 Bacteroidaceae bacterium | reverse complement strand
CTCACATATACACCGCAGTCATGGTCATATTCAAGCCCGATCCCGGCCAGTCGCACCCCTTCTGGGCAGCTGTGGACCGCGTCCCTGTACGTATCCGCGTCAAGAAATTCGGACCCGACGTGACCACCCGCATGGGTGACTGGTGGTATGTCGATGAGAACGGAGTCACCCTTGAGACCGAACCGGAGCCCAAGAAACACAAGACCATTGCCGATGTGCTCAGAAGCAGTGCCGAGTTGATCCTGGAGCAGGAGAAACCCGCTAAAGACACTGTGAGCGTGGCTCAGCCCGATACCGTAACCGTAAATCAGGAGCAGCTATGAAAAAGAAGACCCAGGAACCCCAGGAGCGTAGATATCATATAGTCTCCAACAAGTTAGGTCGTAGGATCCTTATGATCAACAACCTTGTGCAGATTGACCAGGAGCCCGACATCAAGGCCGAAGACTTTGATGCCATATTCATAAACATAGCTCACCGTGCCTATGAGGAGAACCGCCTTATCATACGCTGGACATCGCCCATACGCACCCAGAAATGCTATCTCAAACCCCTCTTTGCCACCACCGCGCTTGAGGAGTTCATGCATTTTGCGGCATACCTGATTGACGGATTCTGCTCATCGCCGTTCGATGACAAGTTCACCGACTACATAGAGACTGTCTACAACAACATAAACAAGTTCCGTATGCGTACCGAACTCAGCCAGAGCCTGAGCTCCACAGCCAAGAACCTGGCTAACATGGTAAAGTTCGATATAAGCCGAGGCCGACTCACCTATACCAACACCACCATACGCGGTTACGCAAAGGGCTATTCAGCGGTATTCCTGGCATGGTATGACAACCAGGAGACCCTCTATCACGAGGAACGCAGCAAGTTCAACCTCAAGATGCTGGAGCTTGGATTCAGCGAGAAGATACGCATGATAGACCGCGTACACACCTGCCCCGAATGCGGTGACAGCCACCTGCTGTTCGTGGAGTGCTGCCCCAAGTGCAAGAGCTCCAACATAAAGCAGGAGGCCATACTGCACCATTTCCGCTGCGCCAACATATCGCCCGAATCCACCTACCAGTGGGACGGTGAGCTGCGCTGCCCCAAGTGCAAGAAACTGCTGCGTCATGTAGGTGTGGACTATGACCGTCCCGCCACCGTCTACACCTGCTACGACTGCGGCAACAACTTCATGCGTTCCAGCATGAGGGTACAGTGTACCAACTGCGGCAACTCCACCACCCCCGATGCGCTGATTGCTGTCGATGTGCTGGAATACAAGCTCACCTCCGACGGCTTGCGTGCCTTTGCGACCGATGAGGCCCTGCTGCAGATTGAGAGTAAGGACATATTCTCAGGCCACTGCACCTATGAGGACTTCAAGAACACCATCATGTCATTCTCCGACATGCCGTCATACCGTACCCACCAGCTGTTCATACTGCGTTACCGCTACACCTATGACGGCAATGACGAGAACCTGCGCCTGATGGATATAATGCGCTCCATCCTCTCTCAGCTGCTCACCTTCAAGATCACCACACGTGACAAGGAGATACTCTTCATGGCTGTGGTGCCCAAGGCCATAGCCAAGACTGAGAACGACAGGTTCGAGCGACTCATAAACCGTCTGTTTGACGAGTTCTCCGTACGTGAGACCGGATTCACCGTAGAACTGCTCAAGACCTACACCTTTGACAATGAGGAGGACAAGCCCGATTACCTTATCAAGCAGCTTGAGGAGCGTGTTGACGTTGAACCCGAAGTCACAGAACCCTTGACATAACATGCTGTACAGGATACTGGACATACTCAAGGATATACTCTACTGGCTTTTTGACATCTTCAGGGATATCGGAGCCTGTTTTACCCGTAACATAGGAATTACGGAGCTGCTCAACATATACTGGTTCATGTTCCTCATAGAGCTGCCCCGTTACTACCTGTTTGACGGAATAATCATACTCTACCACAAGCTCACCTTCAAGAAACGCGAGCGCATCAAGAACGTGGCCAAACGTATGCTCCACATAGAGAACCCGCTGGTCACCATACTGGTGCCGGGCAAGAATGAGGGCAAGCACATATACAAGCTCTGCATGAGCCTGGCCGAGCAGACCTACCGCAACTATGAGATAATTGTGGTCGATGACGGGTCCGATGACGACACCTACCTCATATGCACCGACCTGGAGAAAAACGGCCTCATAGACCGGTTCCTCAGCTCACGTGAACGCGGAGGCAAGGCCAGCGCCGCCAATTTCGGTCTCTACTACGCCAAAGGCAAGTATATCATACATCTCGATGCCGACTCGTCACTGGACCGTGACGCCATTGAGAACATACTCATACCGTTCTATCTTGACGAGGATGTCAAGGGCGTAGGCGGCTGCGTCAAGGTCCGCAACTACAACGAGAACATATGCACCTCACTCCAGGCCATAGAGTACCTCAAGACCATCATGGTAGGACGTACGGTGACATCGACCCTGGGTATTTACCACATTATATCGGGCGCATTCGGAGCATTTGATACCGCGGCACTGCGTAGTGTCGGTGCATGGGATATCGGCCCGGGACTGGACGGTGACGTGACCCAGAAGCTGCGTAAAGCAGGCTACAAGGTGGAATTCGCGACCGATGCCATATGCCTGACCAACGTCCCCACCAAATGGCGTGCCCTGTTCAAGCAGCGTCTGCGCTGGAGCCGTTCACTCATAAGGTTCCGCGTGCGCAAACACCGTGACATACTGCTCATTACGGGCAAGAACGGCAATTTCCTGAATTTTGTGAGCAACGCCGAGAACATACTGTATGACTGCGTGTTCAACTACATGTGGCTCTTCTATATACTGGGCCTTCTGTTCCAATACACAGACCGCCTGCTTGAGATCCTGACCGTGGGATGGCTCATACGCCTGTCGCTGGCCAACATAGGGTTCCTCATCATGATTGCACTCACCGAGCGACCGCGTGAGGAGTGGAAACTCATACGTTTCCTGCCTCTGACCATCTTCTACTCAGGATATTTTATGCGCATAATAAGACTCATCGGACATACATCGGAGCTATTCTTCTTCAAGTCATACGAGGACACGTGGAATCCACAGAAGACCTCCGTCTATGCCCGGGTTGAAGGACAGTAACAAAACAACATAAAAATTTGAAGGACTATGAGAACAAGAGTAAAAGAGAAACCGGTAATTGGAATCGTAGGTATGGGCTACGCAGGACTGCCCGTTGCCTGCCTGTTTGCAAGAAAGTACACCGTAATCGGCTACGACATGAACCGTACCCGAATCAGCCAGCTGCGTGAAGGTATTGATAAGGGAGGTGACTTTGACAAGAAATTCCTGCTACGGCTCCAGCGCCGCAGGCTGCATCCCACCTCCAAACGTGAGGACCTCATGCAGTGCAACTTCTATGTGGTCGTGGTCCCCACCCCTGTCGATGAGAACAACCAGCCTGACCTGACTTTTGTCATATCGGCCAGTCAAACCGTCGGACAGGTCATCAGCAAGGGCGATGTGGTGGTCTATGAGTCGACCGTCTACCCCGGCGTGACCGAGGATGTCTGCGTGCCTGAGATCGAGAAGGTCAGCGGGCTCAAGTTCAACCGTGACTTCTTTGTAGGATTCTCGCCCGAGCGTATCGACCCGAGCAACAAGCAGCACACCATATTCAACACCGTAAAGATAACCTCCGGGTCCGATGAACGTACGGCGCACTACATAGACTCCGTCTACGGCTCCGTGCTGAGTGCCGGCACCTGCCTGGCATCCAGCATCAAGGCCGCCGAGGCCGCCAAGATCCTGGAGAACACCCAGCGTGACGTGAATATAGCCCTCATGAACGAGTGCTCCAAGATATTCTCGGCCATGGGTATCGACACCAACAAGGTGATTGACGCCGCCGCCACCAAGTGGAACTTCAACGCCTACCGTCCCGGACTTGTAGGAGGCCACTGCATAGGCGTGGACCCCTACTACCTCATAACCAAGGCGCAGATGCTTGGCATTGACTCCGAGCTCATATCGGCCGCACGTCATGTCAACGACACCCTGCCCGAGCATATCGTGAACCGACTTATCCAGACCATGGCCGATGAGAACATACCGGTCAAGGATGCATCGGTCCTGATTTTGGGATTCACCTTCAAGGAGAACTGCCCGGATATACGTAACACACGCGTCTATGACATATACCAGCGTCTGAGCCTGCATGCGGGCCGGATTGACGTGGTCGACCCCATTGCCGACCCCACCCAGGTATATAAGGAGTACGGCCTCAAGATGACCCCCATGACCACAGCGCTCAAGCGTACCTATGACGCCGTCCTGCTCTGTGTCCGTCATGACGTATTCTCTGATTTTGACATTCGTTCACTTATCAAGGAGCATTCCGTGGTCTATGACATAAAATCGTTCCTCAGCGATGATCTGGCCACGCTCAGAATGTAAATAATTGATAAACTGCATTTTTTATTTGGCAACGATGGAAATAATGAATATCTTTGCAAATAACATACATTCATAAGATGGCAGAAATGAAAAGGACTCATATTATCACAGCAGTTGCTGTAGCCGTTCTTCTGGCAGGTTGCCAGGATGAAAAGGATGTGGTTACCGACAAAAGTGTCAAGGTAGACCCCAAGGAATTGTCTGTCAATACCGACAAGACTGCACTAAGCGCCCGACTTGTTACCAATTTCGAGGATGAGATAGGCACCCGCGCCATGGGTACCGCCCCATTCCATATGGATGCCCCGGAGATTCCCTCCGATGCACAGCCCCTTGCCAACTTCTACTCCTATGATGCAGGAATTGCCAAGGTATACGCCCTCAACTCCGGCAAATACTATGTGGGAGCCGGCGAGAGCATGCAGTGCGCCATACAGATAAATGATGCCGGAAGCGGCATTGACATCTATGTGGCCGGTACGCTTATATCGGACTTCCAGTGGTGGCAGGGTGGCAATAACATCAATATTTACGTGCTGCCGGGCGCTAGTCTCACCTATGCCCTTGACGGTTATGACAACAAGGCGCATCTGGCAAGAGGCACCAACATCTACTGCTGGGGCGATTTCAGCATCTATAAGAACAAGGAGGACATGAGCACCAAATACGGACTCCGTATTGATCAGGGTGCCGGCTTATATGTGTTCGCAGGTTCAGCCGAGGAGCTTTATATTCCCGATAACGGACAGCCGACCGACCAGTACAACCTGGGTAACGCCTCACTCGATGTCAAGGGTACCCTGTACAGCGAGATTCCTGTACGCGTAGGCGGCTCAGCACTGTTTGACGGCGGTACCGCAGAGTTCAAGAGCACCTTCCAGACCGATGCCAACATGTGGCCCGCTGCCGGTGCACAGATCACCTTCCGACTCTGCGCTACGGTACTCAACGAACTCTGGTTCGCATCACCCGCTCAGATTGATGTATACGCCTGCCTGCAGACCCAGACCCTGAACACCGTTGACCATGCCGGTCAGGACCTCAGGATCAACCTGCATAACTCCCTGCTCGTGGTGCTTGACGACGCCTTCATGGAGAAAGACATGGAGAAAAACCTCATACAGGGTGAAGGCAAGAACTACTCCGTAGTCAACATACAGGGCAAGCTCTACATCAATTCAGGTCAGGATATAGGCGATATTACCGCCCTTCAGGGACTTATTGACCTCTACATTGAGAATATGCAGTGCGGTAACAAGTACTGGCGTCCTGTAAGCAACGAGTGGAACAACTACGAGATAGACCGCGAGAAGGTGGCGTTCGATGATTTCGTGCTGTTTGACGGCGGCACTTACCTGCCCGGCGTTGACGGCTGCGGCCAGTTCGGTACCAAGCCCGAGGTTGAGCTCAAGGGACTCCTTGCTGTGATGCCTCCCACCGGCGAGCACCGCTTCTCGGCCACCAGCCTTGATTTCAATGACGAGCTGGTATATCTGAGCTGGCACTCCAATCCCAAGATAGAGACTGAGAGAGGCGGTTATATCGATGTGATCCGCATTGACAAGTACAACATACTGCAGAACTCACTCTTTGAGCAGTCGCTCTATTCATCGGAGTTCAGGTTCAACCACGCCAAGTATTATGACGGCGTAGTTTACGGTGCTGCCACCAGCTTCAAGGTGGGTGCCGCACTGGCTAAAGTAGTGCTTGATGATGACGGCATGATACAATCCTACCCCGATGTCGAGGTACGCCGTATCAACCTGGCCGGTAACTCAGCCAACTGCGTGGAGGTGATTGACAACCAGCTCGTGACAGTATCGGGTTGGTCATCAGGCGCACTCCAGGTAACAGGCATGACAGCCGCCAAGCCCCACGACACCTACTTTGAGGGAGAGTATCAGGGCAAGTACATCTATTACAACCGTGAGGCCGATGAGATACTGGTGCTCAACAACACCGCAAACGGTACCGTAAGCATCTGTGACGGAGCCGCATCGCTCAACTCACCCAAGTTAAGCTTCAACGCAGGTGCGCTCGATCCCTACGACGGCAAGAACGTCTGCATCAGCGACGACCAGTATATCTACGTATGCCGCGGATTCAACGGTCTGAGCATATTCGACAAGCAGGGAAACCTCAAGGCCCAGACATCGGAATTTGACCTTCAGGGTGACTTCATACTGGAGACCTCGATATCGGCCAATGGTGTGGATGTCGATGACCGCTACATCTATGTGGCAGCCGGATTCGGTGTCATAGTATATGACAAGCGTGAGATTCAGGGCGACGAGCCGGTTCTGCTTTCACCCAAGGCCAAGACCATACTGGTTCCGCGTGAGGGCGATGAGCATGCTGCATCGGCCAACTTTATACGCAAGGGAGCCGACGGACGCCTGTATGTGGCATACGGAATCTACGGCCTGCGTATTTACGAGCTCGTATTTGAATAAATCAGTGTTTCTTAGGGCAACAGCCTGAAAGGGAACAACCGCAGCAGGAATCGCCTTTACGGCGCTTGCGGACACAACTAATCACAGCGACTGCAACCAGCGCTGTGATTATTGTTATTGCTATGATTGAGGCGGCGTTCATAATAAGGCGTTAGCTATGATGTAACCCAGCCATGCCACAACCCAGGCGATGGCGCACTGGAATATGACAACGTAGATGGCCCATTTGTCACCCAACTCGCGGCGTATGCTGCTGATGGCGGCCACGCAGGGAGTATAGAGAAGGCTGAATATAAGCATCGGGACAGCTGTGATGACTGTCAGCGACTCGGTAACGCCGAGCACCTCCATGGTGGCAACCACGCTCTCCTTAGCCAGGAATCCTGACACGAGCGATGTCACTACCCTCCAGTCACCCAGACCGAGCGGACGGAACAGAGGCTCCAGCACACCTGCAACCCAGGCCATCATAGAACCCTCGCCGTCCTCAACCATGTTGAATCTGAAATCAAAGGTCTGCAGCAGCCATATGACGATCGTAGCCACGAATATCACGGTGAAGGCACGCTGTACAAAGTCCTTGGTCTTGTCCCAGAGCAGATGGCTCACATTCTTGAGTCCCGGCATGCGGTAGTTGGGGAGCTCCATCACGAACGGAGCTGCCACGTAGTTCTTGCGGAAGAACTTGGTTGCCAGGGCCACCAGCACACCCACCAGGATGGAGAGCAGGTAGAGGCCGGCCAGAATCAGACCGCCGTGACCCGGGAAGAATGCGTTGGTAAAGAATCCGTAGATAGGAATCTTGGCCGAGCAGCTCATGAACGGGGTGAGCAGTATGGTGAGCTTACGGTCACGGGCCGACGGCAGCGTACGTGTTGCCATCACAGCCGGAACCGAGCATCCGAATCCTATGAGCAGAGGCACTATGGAGCGGCCGGAGAGTCCCAGCTTACGCAGGAGCTTATCGGTCACGAATGCTATGCGGGCCATGTATCCGCTGTCCTCTATGAGACTCAGGAAGAAGAACAGGATTATGATTATGGGCACAAAGCTGAGCACGCTTCCTACGCCTCCGAATATGCCGTCATTTACAAGTGAGATTATGGCCGGGCTGATATCGGCCTTTTCCATACCGGCTACGCAGATGCCTGCCAGCCATTGGATTCCGCCGTCGAGCCAGTCCTGAAGCGGTGCTCCGAGTACATCGATCGAGAGCCATATCACAAGGCACATTACCACCAGGAAGATGGGAATTGCGGTCCAGCGGCCTGTCAGGATGCGGTCTATACGCTTGGAACGGATGTATTCCTTGCTTTTCTTGGGTTTGACTACCGTCTGTGCGCACAGACGCTCTATGAACGAGAAACGCATGTCGGCTATGGCGGCTGCGCGGTCCATGCCACGCTCCTCCTCCATCTGCAGGATGATGTGCTCCATCATCTCCTTCTCGTTCTGGGTGAGCTTGAGTGCGTTGAGCACCTGTGTATCGCCCTCCACGAGCTTGCCTGCCGCAAAACGGGCGGGAATGCCGGCGCGCTCGGTGTGGTCCTCGACCAGATGCATTATGCTGTGAAGGCAGCGGTGTACGGCGCCGCCGTGGTCATCCTTGGTGCAAAAATCGGTACGGGCCGGTTTCTCCTGATACTCGGCCAGGTGCAGGGCATGCTCCACAAGCTCCTGGATACCCTCGCCTTTCGATGCTGATATCGGCACAACCGGAATGCCCAGGATCTTCTCCATCTCGTTTACACGGACAGATCCGCCGTTGCCGGTGAGCTCATCCATCATATTGAGCGCCAGAACCATGGGTACGCCCAGCTCCATGAGCTGAACGGTCAGGTAGAGGTTACGCTCTATGTTTGTGGCATCGACTATATTTATAATACAGTTGGGTTTCTCCTCAATGATGAACTGGCGTGACACTGTCTCCTCCTGTGTGTAGGGAGAGAGCGAATAGATGCCGGGGAGGTCGGTCACCAGTGTGTTGGGATGGCCCTTGATCTGGCCGTCCTTGCGGTCCACCGTCACGCCGGGGAAGTTACCCACGTGCTGGTTGGAACCGGTGAGCTGGTTGAACAGCGTGGTCTTGCCGCAGTTCTGCTGTCCGGCCAGTGCGAATGTCAGTTTGGAACCCTTAGGGAGCGCGTTCTCGTGGGTGGGATCATGGTACTTGCCGGCCTCACCCAAACCGGGGTGCGAGTTATGCTCGTGCAGTGAAAGGTTGTAGCCAAAATCCACATGCTCCTTCTCGGGGGTCATATCGGCCTGGCTCATAACCTGCTTCTTGACGGTAATCTGAGCCGCCTCCTCAAGTCTGAGTGAGAGAGTATACCCGCGTACGAGCAACTCCATGGGGTCGCCCATCGGAGCGAACTTTAAAAGCTTTACCTCCACACCGGGCAGAAGGCCCATATCCAGGAAATGCTGTCTGAGGGCGCCCTTTCCTCCAACTGCGGTAATTACCGCACTCTCACCTATCTTAAGTTCTCTAAGAGTCATCTCTGCTAATTTTGCCCGCAAAATTACAACCCCTCCCCCACAAAATCAATACCAATAAATCAGTAAAACTGCAACACTAGGGACGGTTCCTAATGTTGCAGTTTTGCGGCAAAACTGTAACATTAGGAACCGTCCCCGATGTATTAGTTTTATTCCCACTCGATGGTGCCGGTGGGTTTGGGAGTGAGGTCGTAGAGGACGCGGTTCACGCCCGGAACCTCAGTGATGATGCGCTGTGTGATGTGGTGAAGGAGCTTGTAGGGAATCTCCTCAATGGTAGCGGTCATGGCGTCACGGGTGTTGACGGCACGGATAATTACCGGCCAATCCCAAGAGCGCTTGTTATTCTTCACGCCGGTCGACTTGTAATCGGGAACGATGGTAAAGTACTGCCAAACCTTGCCCTCAAGGCCGTTCTTGGCGAACTCCTCACGAAGTATTGCGTCCGATTCGCGCAGAGCCTCCAGACGGTCACGGGTAATGGCGCCGGTGCAGCGTACACCCAGACCGGGACCCGGGAACGGCTGACGGAACACCATGTTATCGGGCAGGCCGAGCTCCTTACCTACCACGCGGACCTCATCCTTAAAGAGCAGCTTGATAGGCTCCACCAGCTCAAACTGCAAATCATCAGGCAGACCGCCCACGTTGTGGTGCGACTTGACGGGACCCGACTCCACGATATCGGGATAGATGGTACCCTGAGCCAGGAATGAAATACCCTCCTGCTTGCGGGCCTCCTCCTCAAACACGCGAATGAACTCGGCGCCGATGATCTTACGCTTCTGCTCGGGATCTTCCACGCCGGCCAGCTTATCCAGGAAACGGTCGGTGGCATCGACATAAACAAGGTTGGCGTTCAGCTCGTCACGGAACACGCGTACCACCTGCTCGGGCTCGCCCTTGCGCAGAAGGCCGTGATTAACATGGACCGATACCAACTGCTTTCCCACAGCCTTGATCAGCAATGCGGCTACGACCGATGAGTCCACACCGCCGGAGAGCGCCAGAAGCACCTTCTTGCTGCCAATCTGGGCACGCAGCTCCTTAATCTGTTCGTCAATGAATTTCTTGGCCAGAGCGGGAGTCGTGATACGCTCCATGTCGGCCGGACGTACGTTTCCTTGAGTCATAAGTATAATCTGTTGTAATAAAAATTAGTAATAAGGTAAGCAAAGGTAATAAAAGGAATCAGAAATAGACCACATCACGTGTAATATTGTCCTTCATGATTGCAGTAGAACCAGCCCTGTGTACCGTCTGGAGGTGATTTGCCCAGTTGTAACAATCGTCATACCAGTACGGTCCGTAGGTATCGGTCACCTCCCCGTCAAGCGCCGAGTACTTGATCGTGGCCTCAATCGGGTCGCAGTTGCCGTTATACCTGTAACTTGCGCTCTCCACCGCGCCCTGACCGCGCCCCGTAAAGCTGCTGCGCACCATCTTGACCGGCGACTCCAGGAACTCGTACTTGCCGTTGCTGGTGTTCAGCATCCGCAGCATGCCGTTGGAGTAATATATGCTGTTCGATATGTAACGGCTGTTATAAGGCAGGTTGTGCCGATACTCAACTCTCAGAGTATCACCGTTTAAGAACAGTGTGTCCGATTCCGATACAAGCCTATACATCTGCCGTACGATAGTCAGTTTAAGGAACTCGTCGAACGTATAGGTGCGGCTCTCCTCCAACACGCCGCCCGCATCGGTCCACCTCATGACGGCCTTGGAGAGGTCGGGCACCACCATGCCGGTCATATTCTCGGCCAGAGGATTCGGATCCCTCCAGTCGGTGGCGGCAAAAGCCACCATAACGCCCTTGTTGCCATACTCGTAACGCCAGGTGCGCAAGGTCTCCGCTCCGCTTGTAACACTACACGTAAGCCTATGGTTATCAGAGTCATAAGTATACGTGCGTATTGTATCTTTCAGGGCCGATGCCCCATAAGTGACCGTATGCTGAATCAGGTTGCCGCAGCTGTCAAACCTGTAAGAATCAAGTTTTGATGTGTTGAAGGATATCTCCGATACGTGTCCCCTGAGACCCAGACGCTGAGTGGCGGTACGTTTCCAGTATGGGGTATCGAACCACGCCTCACCCGCCTTCTGGTAAATTACCTGCTTGAGTACGGTGTTGCCGGCCTCTATTATCACTGCCGATTTGCGCTTTTTGGTAGTGTTGTTGAAATCAACCGTAATGATCAGGGAGTCACCTCCCTTCTTTCCGCTTTTCTTGGAGATTGACAACCATGAGGTATCGGCGCTGGGTATATATGCGGTCCAGTCGGCATCGGCATTGATATGGATCATTCCCGAGTCAGGAACGCACGCGAAAGTACGGAGTGAGGTGGAATCAATCTGGAACGAAGGGCGGATTTCGTCATACAGCACATTGCCTCCACGGCATGAAAAAAGGGTCAAAAAGACCGATAAGCATAGTCCCGCATGCAGAAACCTCACAACTCTCATTTAAACAATGGTTTAATACTGCAAAAATAGTAAAGATAACCGACATACCCGCCCCCTCTAGAACAAAAACTCAAAAAATGTGAACAAAATATTATTTGATGGAAAAAATGTAAATCAATTGGTAACAAATGGCATGGTAGATTCCGATATTCCGAGATACCTTTAGGGTACGCTTCTTTAAATTTGTGACAGCTATCAGGTTTAGGTCGATTCCGGGCTAAAAACCGAATCAGCTTAACGGAATCCTCTCGCCTGCGAAGGCGGGAGGTTTCATTGTTTTTAAGGTCTTTTATATAATGACTTACCTTACAAATAAAGAGATAGTTTAACTTTGCACAGTTTTAAAAGTTAAGTCATCATAAAGATATGAAATACTACATCCTTTTTGGCCCTCCCGGGGCCGGCAAAGGCACACAGGCCGGAGCCATTTCAGCTAAGTACAACCTCAAGCACATAAGCACCGGTGAGCTGCTTCGTGCAGAGATTGCCGCAGGTACCGAACTCGGCAAGCAGGCCAAGGACCTGATTGAGGCCGGCAAGCTCGTTCCCGACAGCGTAGTTGAGGGCATGATCGAGAGCACCTTCAACAGCAACAGGAACGTTGCAGGTTTCCTTCTGGACGGATTCCCCCGCACACTCGGTCAGGCAGCAGACCTTGACGAGATGCTCGCCCGCCGCGGAGAGAAGGTGAACGCCGTAATCTCAATCATGATCAAGGATGAGACCATCAAGAACCGTCTGCAGCACCGCGCCCAGATTGAGGGTCGTGCCGATGACGCCAATGAGGAGACCATCAAGAACCGCATCGTTACCTACCACAACC
The DNA here is from genome assembly GCA_045131955.1 of Bacteroidaceae bacterium. Lineage (GTDB taxonomy): Bacteria > Bacteroidota > Bacteroidia > Bacteroidales > Bacteroidaceae > Colenecus. Next base: position 7,576 of record JBGURN010000122.1, on the reverse strand, counting down.
AGACCGAGCCTCTTATCACCTACTACAAGAATGCAGGCAAGTATCACGAGGTTGACGGCGAGTGCGGCGATATAGAGGACGTACGTAAGGAGATGTTCCGCGTATTCAAGGGCATCGACCGCAAGTTCCTGGAGCGTCAGGTTGTACTTGATGACGCCCTTCTTGACAAGGTTCAGGCTCTGGCTCAGGAGTCACCCCGTCTGCGTATGAACTACGACCTGCGCAACTCTGAGGAGGACCAGTCACAGCGTATGCTTAACGTAATGCTCCCCGGCACCAAGACCGCCATCCACAAGCACAACCTGTCAAGCGAGACCGTAATGCTTATGCGCGGTAAGATGGACACCGTATTCTACAACGACAGTGGCGTAGAGAAGGAGCGCATCCATATGGGTGGCGATACCGGCGTGTTCGGCGTCAACATCCCCAAGGGCCAGTGGCACACCTTTGAGGTAACCGACCTCAGCATCATCTTTATGGCTCAGGATGGACCTTGGTCTCCTATGGCTAAGGAGAACATGCTCTGAGGAAATTGAGAATTGAGAATTGAGAATTGAGAATTGAGAATTATAAAAAAGGTTCGGAAAAATTTCCGAACCTTTTTTAATGTCGCGGGAATCAACGCAGGTTCTGCGTATTAATTCTCAATTCTCAATTCTAAATTCTCAATTCATCATTTCCTTGAGTTTGGGCCAGTAGTTGCGCCCAAGCACGATCCCGCACCCCAGCACAAATCCAAAGAACGTCCAAACAATAAGAGTCTTGGCGCGGCTGTTTGAGGCCTGTGTAGGAACAGTAACCGGCTGAACGATGGTGAATGTAGGAGTATCCTTCTTGACCTGCATCTTAGCCTGCTCCAGCTGCTTGGCAAGCTCGCTGTAGATAGAGTTTGAAATATTATACTTATTCTGGATGCGGTCACGCTCTATACGGTCCTTGGTGGTGTTAATACCCTGAGAGCGGTCAGTAATACGAGCCAGCTGCTCCTGATATGACTCAGCCTCACGCTTAATCTCATCATATCGGGCCTGGATGTAATCCAGCTCGTTCTGCGACTTCTCCACGCGGAAACGGGTAATCTCCTCCTGCAGCAGCTGCTGTGCCTTCATAGCCAGCTCAGCGGTCTGGATAGGCTCGGAACCCGTCACATTCAGGGTAATGTAACCCTCCTTCTTATCGACACCGAGTGACACGCTCTTGGCAATGATCTTAAGGATCTCAACCTCATCGTCGCTCAGAAGCACCGGCTTTGCGGCGTTATCGGCGTCAGAACCACCGTCAGGCAGCACCAGAGGCTCCTTCTTGGGGCGTATGGCCTTCAGAATCACACCAGGAAGTCCGATGGTATATTTCTTGATAGTACCGAACACCGTCGGTTTAAGGATCTCAGTATGATACGTGAACATGCTCACGGGCTCATCGGCCTTAGAGTAATGCACGGGCGTGTACATGAGTTCGCGACGGAACGTCACGCTGTTCACAATCTGCGGATAGATGAGCGGTGAAAGCTCAGCACCGCCGATTGACGTACCCAGATCAAAACCGGCCAGCGACGCCAGGCTGCTCAGTGACGAGCTCTTGCTGGAGTTCACCTGCGGCACCATCACAGTGCTCACGGCGTAGGTACGCTTCATGGTGAGCGCAGCTACCAGACCCAGCACAATGAACGCGCAGGTCCAAATAATCACGGTCTTACGGCCGTTCCAGAGCTGCTTGACCAGCTCCATTATGTCAATACCCTCCTCCTCGTCAAAGGGCATGTTGTTAATCTCCTCCTGCATATCACTTAAGTCTGTCAACAAGAACAATAAGAGAAATAACCGATGTCAGCGTGGTTATGCTCTGGTTGAATGTGTTACTCCAGTTAATCTTCTCCTTGGGAGTATCCAGCTTCTCACGCTTCTCGCGGTCTATGCTCACGGTAATCACGCCGCCCGGCTGAACCTTGGGATAACGGCGAATACCAAAGAAGCAGCGCTTGGTGCCATCGGTCTGGTTATTGGGATAAGTCACGGTCACGCTGTTCTTGTTAGCCACCTTCTGGAAACCGCCGGCGTAGTTGCGTATGTACCACGCAGCGTTGTGACCGCCGTCAAACACCACTGTCTTACTGGCCGATGAGAACTCCTCGGGCACATACTGAGCCATGCGTGTACCGATCTCGCGGATGCTGACTATGTTCTCCTGACGAACGATGTTAATCACATCACCATCCATCAGGATGATATCTGAATCAAGCTTACCCTTGTTGCTCTTAGCCTTAGAAAGGTTAACTCCGATGGTACCGCGGTTACGGTAAGTACGGAACACACGAGCATACGGATCGGCGTCGTCCAGAAGTCCGCCGGCCATCTGGATTATCTCCCAGAGCTGTGTCTTGTTGTCATCGAGCATATAAACGCCGGGATACTTAACGCGGCCGCTCAGCTCAACCGTACGACCCTTGGTAAAGTCAGGAGTCATGCGGACCACGATGTTATCGAACGGCTGCAGCTGGAAATCATGCACGGGATAGTAGTCATCATCGACCTCTATCGTAAGGCGGTCAAATGCTACGCCCTTTGAGTCCGATATGTTCATACGGAACACCTCAATGCGGTCAAATGCAGCACCAATCTCGAATCCGCCTGCCATCATGATCATGTCATGAACGGTGAGGGTCTCATCGTATGTTGTGCCGAACGGGGCCTTTACGGCACCGCTTATGCGGACTTCGCCTACGTTGGTGTAGGTTGAGTTGTCGTAGATATTCAGCTCGTCACCCGGCTGCAACTCAGTCTCGCCGTCCCTATCAAGCATAATGGGCATATACTGCATCTTGGCGGGGTTGGTCAGGTCGCGGCGGGTAATGTAAGCCACGGGGTAAACGCTCTCCTTGAGGCCGCCGGCCATCTCGATTGCCTGATTTACGGTCATGCGGTCGTTCAGGCCAAAGTTGCGTGTGAACGGCTTACGAACCATTCCGCTGATTGATATGGTCTCCACGTCGCGGTAATCGGACAGAGAGAGTACAGTCACCTTATCACGGGCCTCAAGCTCAAAGTCGGGATTGCCGTCAACGCCGGGGAACGGAACCGTCATCACCTCAACGGTCTCATCGGGCCTGGTACGCTCCACAAGCACGAAATCGGTCTTGGCGGTGTATGTGGGTTTGGCGTTGTCAATAAGTGCCTGGAGTGACTTGTTCTTAGCCAGGTCGTAATTGCCGCCGTAGTAGACGCCACCCTCGATGGCCACGTAGTCCTCCATGGGCTTGTTCTGGGTGCGTATGCGGATTATATCGCCGTTCTTGAGCTCAATCTTCTGCGAGCCGCTCATAACGTTGGTGAGCGAGAACTCCAGGAACTTGACCTCACCGTCCTCGCGGCGCTCAATCTGGGCGTTCTCCATATATGCGTTGTAGCGCAGGCCACCGGCATACTCAATCACGTTCTTAAGGCTCTCGCCCTCAATCAGCTCGTAACGCATGGGGCGGTTCACAGCACCTTCCAGAGTCACGATCTTCTGGGCAACCGGCACGAACAGCACGTCGTTGTTCTGCAGATCATAGCTTGCCTTGGCATCGGGCTTGATCATATAAGCGTAGAGGTCCAGCTTGCTGGTCTTGCCGCCGCGAGAGAGCTGTATGTTACGGATAGAACCCATCGCTGTAGGACCGCCGGCAGCAGCCAGGGCGTTGAACGCGGTGTTCAGGGCCGATACGGTAAAGCCGCCCTGCACCCCTACCTCACCGTAGATGCTCACCGAGATGGTGCGCGCGGTGGTGATGGTCACTGCAATCTGGTCCTCGCGGAACGAGTAATGCGCAGCCAGCTTGGTGCGGATGGCAGTGCGGGCCTTATCCAGGGTCAGACCCTTGAGGAATATCTTGTTGGCGCCTGTAGGCTGTATGGAGCCGTCGGCATCGATACGCTGATGGATCTCGGTCTGTGATGAACCGAATATGGATATATGCACCTCATCGCCCTCACCCAGCACGTAGGTATCAGGGGCCTGGGCACCATCGGTCGTACGGAACACATCCATCGACGTGCCTGTAAACAGCGAGTGGCCGTATATGTCATCACCGGCAGTGGCCGATACGTTATTCTCCACAAGCGCTGTCTCCAGTGCAGCCTCGGCAGCAGCCTCGCCTGTGGTGGTCTGGGGAGCATCCTCGGCTTTGGTCACTACTGCTGCGTCACCTGTTGCGGCAGCCGCGGGGGTGACATCGGCCGCAGTTTTCTCAGCCTGCATCTTGTTGAGGATTGCCATTACCCTACTCTGATAGTTCGCGTATTCAGTCGGGGGAATGTTATCGACATCAATACCCTCCTCCATGAGTCGGGTACGTACCTCAGTCTCATCAAGTCCACGTTTCTGCAACTCAGCCTGAGCCATTGACAACATAGCAGCTGACTGACCGAACGTAACTATCGGTACCAGCACTGCAAGACAAGCCAGAATTCTTTTCATATTCCTTAAAAAATCAATTTCAGTTCGCAAAAATACTAATAAATATTAAATGGGTGCCAAAGGGGACGGTTCTTTCAGTCGCTTCGCTTTGTGAAAGCGTCCCTTCGGGCCGAGCGCTTTTTGGCTCCTATTTGTCGGAAGAGAAGTCCTTGATCCGCTGCTCTTCGCTGCGCTTACAGATAAGAATCTGTCCGTTCTTTTCCGATACAATATAACCATCCAGACCCTGGATCACCACCTTGCGCGCGTCCTCGGTATGAACCACACAATTGGCACTGTCGTAGAAATAAACGTTTCCGACCGATGCATTATTATCCTCATCCTTAGAGAGTTTCTCGTGCAGGGACTGCCAGTTGCCCAGGTCGCTCCACCCGAAATCCGCCGGGCAGGTATACACCTTACCATCGGCCGATGCCGGCTCCATGACCGCATAGTCAATCGAGATCTTCTCACACTGCGGGAAAATCTCATCAACCGAGGGAGCCAAAGGGGACGGTTCTATTTGGCCCCCTTTTGACGAAAGGGGCCAAATAGAACCGTCCCCTTTGGCCCCCATCATCGCATCCATCTGTTCGGCTAACAGCGGTTTATATGCTCTGATTGAGTCAGTTATAGTCTTTACATTCCAAACGAATATACCCGCATTCCACAGGTAATTACCATCGGCCAAATACTTCTTAGCGGTCTCCAGGTCCGGTTTCTCCTTAAACGCCTCAACGCGGAAGGGGCCAAAGGGGACGGTTCCGTTTGGCTCCTTTTCCGAAAGGGGGCCAAACAGAACCGTCCCCTTTGGTACCCTTTTCACATAACCGTACCCGGTTTCGGGGCGGTTGGGTTTAATGCCGATGGTTACGATGAAGTCATGTCCGGCGGTGAATTCCAGAGCGCCGCTGATAACCCGGCGGAACTCATCGGGCTCCATTACGACCGCATCGCTGGGCGTTACTACCACGTTTGCATCGGAATCAACCTTACGGATGCTCCAGCACGCCCAGGCTATGCAAGGTGCGGTGTTTCGGGCGGCAGGCTCAGCCAGGATATGCTCAGCGGGGATGCCCGGAATCTGCTCCTTGACTATGTCCACGTACGCGCGGTTGGTCACCACCCAGAAGTTCTCCGGGGGGCAGATGCCCTTGAACCGGTCCACAGTGAGCTGAATCAGGGATCGGCCGCAACCTAGAATGTCAATGAACTGCTTAGGAAATTCAGGGGTGCTCAGAGGCCAGAACCGGCTTCCTACTCCACCCGCCATTATAACGACATGATTTGCCATATTCAATGTTATTGTGCTCTGAAGGTACGCCAAAGCCACCTTCTGATTATACCACGTTTCTTGTTATCAATAAATGCGTCCAGCACCTTGGTCGTTCCGGCCACCGGCTCAATGTCATAATCGGCAATCGCCGCCGGAATCATGCAGCTGAATCCCTCCTTGAGGACAATTTCATGGCCCGTCTCGCGGATCCGGATCCGGCAATCGCCCTTAAGGCACATGGTGATTATAAAGCTGTCATATTTCTTGAGGTCCCTGTGGAACCGCTGCCCGATCTCAGTCACGCGGGCGCTGAAAAATGCCGTCTCCACCACCCTGTTTGCATGATTTGCCCTTACCGAATAGGCTGTCCGATACCTACGCTCCACCTTGTAATTCAGAGCCACGGCTGCCATCTCGGTGTTCAGCTCGCGCGGTTTTCCGTCCAGTCCCGGGCGGTTGTAATCAAAGATGCGGTAAGTCACATCGCTCGACTGCTGCACCTCGGCCAACATGATACCGCCGCAGATGGCATGTACACGTCCGGCCGGGATGTAAAACACATCACCCGGATGCACCTCATGACGCGCAAGTGACTCAGTGATAGTCCCTTCATTGACCATCTGCTTGTATTCATCGGCATTAAGGCTCTTCTTGAAACCCGAATAGATGCAGGCACCCGGCTCGGCGTCGATGATATACCACATCTCGCTCTTGCCGAACTTGCCGTGCACGCGGCGCGCAATCTCGTCATTAGGGTGAACCTGAATGGAGAGGTCCTTCTGAGCGTCAATAAACTTGACCAGAAGCGGCATCTTATTATCATACCGACGGGCCACAGACCGCCCCAGGATACCCTCAGGGTCAATTGCCACCACATCGGGCAGGATTTTTCCGGCCCAAGCGCCGTTGGCCACCACGCTCGGCGAACCGGCCACAGCACTCACCTCCCAGCTCTCGCCGACCGGCAGATCGGCGTCGCTGACCTGTTTCCATCGGACCAAACGGTCACCGCCCCACACTATCTGGTGCAGGTTCGGCTCGAACAACAAAGGATATAACTGAATATTCATTCCAATCTCACTTTAGGCAGTTCCCAGTGGTATTTGGTGGCCAGCAGGCGTATTATGATTACACCCGATACGCACCCCGTCTGGTAAACCACCGGGTCAAAACCGAGCATTTTGAGCACGAAATAGGCCACTCCGCCCGCAACGCACGCCAGCGCGTAGATCTCCTTGCGGAAAATAAGCGGTTCCTCGTTGATGCAGATATCCCTGATCACGCCTCCACCGGCGCCCGTGAGCGTACCGATAATCACCGCGATCAAGCCCGAACAGCCAAGATCAAGCGCCTTAGTGAGGCCCAGAAGCGTAAAAATGGCAAGTCCGATGGTATCGAACAGGAATATCGTGCCCGCAATCTTGTTGACCAGCTTGTAGAAAAAGTAGTAAAGCACCAGCGATACGGCCACGATGAGCAGCGGCACCAGATCATCGAACCAGAACGGACGCACTCCCAGCAGTATGTCGCGGATAGTTCCGCCGCCTACCGCCGTCGCCAGACCCACGATGTAGAGCCCGAACAAATCAAACCGCTTGATCGCCGCCATCCGTATTCCGCTGATGGCAAACGCGAACGTCCCAATTATCTCGATCCAGTACATGTCTGCAAAGATAGCAAAAAGAACCGTCCCCTTTGGCGCTATCCCCTTTGGCGCTATTTGTAGCGTTGTTCTATAACGTTCCAGTCCACGATCTGCCAGAGCGCCTCCAGCTGGGCGGCACGGCGGTTCTGGTAATCCAGATAATAGGCGTGCTCCCAAACATCGAAAGTAAGCAACGGCTTCAGCCCCTCAGTAATAGGATT
>JBGURN010000121.1:0-3709 GCA_045131955.1 Bacteroidaceae bacterium | reverse complement strand
GCCCAGACGCTCCAGCAGGGACGTGACTATTTCCAGCAGGGTAACTATGAGAAGGCCAAGCCCATAATGCTCAAATATCTCAAGCAGAAACCCACCGACGCCAGCCGCAACTACTGGTACGGAATATGCTGCATGGAGACCGGCGAGAAGGACAAGGCAGTCCCGTACCTGGAGGTGGCAGCTTCCAAGAAGATATTCAAGGCCAACCGCGCGCTCGGCGAGTACTATATGGGAAAAGAGGACTACCAGCCTGCCATCAGCAACTTTGAGGAGTATGTCAAGGGCATATCGGCCGATAAGGAACTGCATGACGCCGCTACCGAGGAGCGTTTCAGTTACATGACCGACAGCCTGAGAGCGCTGTTCCGCATGATCCGCAACACCAGCCGTGTTTGTTTCATAGACAGTTTCAGGGTCAGCAAGAACGAGCTTCTGAGCACCTATATCCTGGGACCGTCGACCGGTTCTTTCTACCCCGGCGGTGAATTCTTTGACGATGACAGCGAGGGTGAGGTCTACCTTCCCGAGATGGAGCAGAGCGTGCTCTACAGCCGCCCCGACGCCATGGGACAGTTCCGCCTCTACACCAAGTTCAAGAGTTTTGACCGTTGGGCCGATGAGACCCCTGTCATGGGACTCGACACCGACGGTGACCTTCGCTACCCGTTCCTTCTCAATGACGGCGTGACCATCTATTACGCCGCAACCGGAAGCGAGTCGCTGGGAGGTCTTGACATTTTCGTATCGCGTTACAACTCCGCCACAAGCCGGTATCTCAAGCCTGAGAACTTAGGTATGCCGTTCAACTCCGAAGCCAATGACTACCTCTATGTGGTCGATGAGGCCAATAACCTGGGATGGTTCGCCACGGACCGCCGCCAGCCTGAGGATACGGTGTGTGTCTACGTATTCATACCGAGCGAGAACAACGTCAGGTTCAACTATGAAGGCGGTGACACGCTGGCTATACACCGCGCCGCACGTCTGGTATCCATCGCGGAGTCGCAGTACGACCTGGATGAGGTACGTGCCGCCCGTCAGCGTCTCACGCTGCTGCGTTACGAACTCACGGAGCAGGCACAGAAGGGTTCATTCACCTACGTCATCGATGACGTGACCACATATCATGAGATATCGGACTTCAGGAGTTCCGATGCCGCCAAGATGTTCCAGACCTGGACCGACCTCAAGGACAGCTACGAGACCGACCTGCTCAGGCTCGAGCGTCTGCGTGACGAGTACGCCGACGGCTCTCTCAGGGAGAAGCAGCGTCTTAAGGACCAGATCCTGGAGTTTGAGGAGAAGGTGCTCAAGACCGAGCGTCAGGTCATCGGCATGGAGAATGAGATTCGTACCACTGAGATCAACTTCCTTAACCGATAAGCCCTATGAGTACCTATTTTGCACCATCCGAACTTATCATAAACAGTGACGGTTCATGTTTCCACCTGCACCTCAAACCGGAGCAGCTGGCCGACAAGGTTATCCTGGTGGGTGACCCCGGACGTGTGGATACCATAGCCTCCATGCTTGACAGCGTAGAGTGCACGGTAAGCAACCGCGAGTTCCGCACCGTGACAGGCACTTACAAAGGGAAAAGGATCACGGTACAGGCCACAGGCATAGGCTGTGACAACATAGATATTGTCATGAACGAGCTTGACACCCTGGCCAACATAGACTATGAGACCCGCATGGAGAAACCCTCTCACCGCACCCTTGACATAGTACGCATAGGTACATGCGGCGGTCTTCAGCCGTTCACCCCTCTGGGTACATACCTCTGCTCGGTCAAGAGCATCGGATTTGACGGTCTGCTCAACTACTATGCCGGCCGTGATGAGGTTTGCGACCTGGATTTTGAGCGTGCCTTCATGGCTCATATGGAGTGGTCCACCCAGAAAGGTGCACCTTATGTGGCCGATGCCAACCCCGAGCTACTGGAGCGTATCATGGCCGATGATGACAAGATGGTGCCCGGCGTGACCATAGCATGCGGCGGATTCTACGGACCGCAGGGACGCGTGCTGCGTGCTCAGCTGGCTGATCCCGACCAGAACGCCAAGATTGAGAGTTTTGAGTACAAGGGCATGCGCATAACCAACTTCGAGATGGAGAGTTCGGCTGTAGCCGGACTGGCCGCACTGCTCGGGCATCGGGCCATGACGGTATGCATGGTCATTGCCAACCGCTACGCCAAGGAGATGAACACTGACTACAAGCCTCTGCTCGAGGGGCTCATTACACGCGTTCTTGACCGCATCTGAAAGTGACTGAACTCAACGATACCATTTGCGCCGTGGCCACCCGTCAGGGAGGTGCGCTCGGGGTTGTCCGTGTGAGCGGGCCCGATGCCGTACGGCTGACCGACTGCATATTCCGCTCCGCTTCACGCCATCCGCTTGCCAGCGCCCGCCCCTATTCCCTGAGTTACGGACAGATAGTTGAGCCCGATGGCACCACCGTCGACGACGTGCTTGTGAGCGTATTCCGTGCACCTCACTCCTTTACCGGGCAGGACAGCACCGAGATATCATGTCACGGATCGGCTTACATACTGCAACGCATATGCCGTCTGCTCATAGACGCCGGATGCCGTCAGGCCGAGCCGGGCGAGTACACCCAGCGTGCGTTCCTGAACGGCAAGATGGACCTGAGTCAGGCCGAGGCTGTGGCGGACCTTATTGCATCTACATCGGCCGCATCACACCGTCTTGCCATGAACCAGATGAAGGGTGGGTTCAGCCGCGAGCTGCGTGATTTACGTGACCGGTTGCTGCAGTTCACCTCTCTCATAGAGCTGGAACTGGATTTCAGTGAGGAGGATGTGGAGTTCGCAGACCGCAGCCAGTTGGAGCAATTGGCTCTACAGATAGATCAGGTTATCGGACGGTTGGCTGATTCATTCAGCACTGGTGATGCCATACGAAACGGCGTTCCGGTTGCCATAATAGGCCAGACCAATACTGGCAAGAGCACTCTGCTCAACCAGCTTCTGCATGATGACCGTGCGCTCGTAAGTGACATCCAGGGCACCACCCGTGACAGTATAGAGGATACCACCACCATAGGAGGCGTGCTGTTCCGATTCATTGACACCGCTGGAATACGCCAGACTTCCGATACCGTGGAGTCAATGGGTATTGAACGCTCCTACCGTAAGGCACGCGAGGCCAGCATCATTCTCTGGATGACTGATTCCGCCCACCCGTCGGATCCCGAGACCGAAAAGACCATCAACGAACTCTCTGCAGGAAAGCATCTGATCAAGGTCCATAACAAATGTGATGACGCAGCCTCACTCCCCCAGCCCACCGACACGGAGGTATGGATATCGGCCAAATACGGATACGGAATGGAGGCGCTCCAAGATACACTTGTCAAGGCTGCAGCCATACCTGAAATAGGTGAGCAGGATGTGATTGTGACCAATATGCGTCACTATGAGTCACTCGTCAAGGCCCAGGAGTGCATACGCCGAGTGCGTCAAGGCCTCAAAGACCGCATATCGGGCGATTTCCTGAGTCAGGACATCCGCCAGTGCATCCATCACCTCTCCACCATCACCGGCGACATCACCACCGACCAGATCCTGGGCAACATCTTCCAGCACTTCTGCATCGGAAAGTAGATTCTGCGTGGGAAAGTGAACCCACTGCAAAGAAAATTATAAAATCTGCAAATATACCGCTGTAAATCGCTTATTTTC
>JBGURN010000120.1:0-9570 GCA_045131955.1 Bacteroidaceae bacterium | reverse complement strand
GTATTACCTTTGTACCTTGATACAAGGAAAATTATCATAAATATAGGAGAGATGTCATGCAGTAACGAGTGTAACTGATAACAAACCGCCACTATATTTAAGCAAGCAAAGAGTTTTCAGGCCTCAAGCCTGCCATGCACCGCCCCCAATAGATGATAAGCAGCTTAAATCACTGATAACCAGTATATTATTTTTATTAATTTATATATAAATTGTGGATAATATGAAAATGAAACTAACAACCTTGTTGTTCGGCCTGCTCCTAGCAGTAGGCTGGACCAATGTAGCTCAGGCACAGCTCAAAGCTGAGTCTCAGCTAGAGAGCCTCATCAAATTCGGTCCAAGTGAGCGAATGGATGATGAAGTTTTGGCCCGCAAGTTCAAGGCGCCGAACCGCGCCCCGATGCGTGCCCAGTACAACATCACAGCCGACAAAACAATGACTCGTGCCGAGTACGAAGCTATCACCTACAACTGGGTTGATGCCAATGGCTATACCCACCCCGGCACCAAGATTACCGAACCGGCTTCCAATCCTTATCAGATTGCCTACCTGCTGGGCACCACCTACATGAACAAGGAGATCCCGGGTATTAAGTATTCCGCTTTTACTGGTGAGGATCATCCTTATCCTAACATTGAATTCGGATGGGACATCCCCAACAATTCAAGATGGCCAGGTAATAGTGGCGGCGGTGACACCCCCACCACCTCCTATAACGACATCACGATCTCGATTGCATCTTATAGTTTGGTCTTTAACTCTATACAAGTCCAAAGTAACGGAACCACTGTGCCTGGTGGCAGCTGGACCTATGCTAGCAATGGAGCCACACTGCCAACCGGCTGGAGCACCTCCGATGCACTTCTTGATGAATCAGATTATGGTGGATGTAGCACTCAACAGTATGGTGGTACCATTACAATCCCACACAGTCTTATTGATGGCAAAGAGAACATTACGGTCGTAATGTCTGCTCGAAAGTACTCTGATAGTAGTACAACTACGAATTGCACGGTTACCATCAGCGGTGCAACTCCCGAGTCAAACACCTACACCACAACGTCCTATGCCGAAAAGACTTGGAGTATCAATCCCACCAGCAACAGTGGCAGCAGCAGCGGTAACTACTATCCTAACGGACTGACAATCGGTACATATGGTCCTGTATTGATCAGTTCCATCACGGTTTATGATCAGAACAACAATACTTTGACTTCGTGGAATGCGACTACCGCCGTAAATAACGGTCAATACGATGACTACACCAGTGGCGGAAACACCTATAGTTACTTTACTATACCTGGCTGGAATTACTCCTTCTACTTCCGCGCTGTCAGTTATTCTAACGCTTATTATGGATATTTTTATGGTGAACATCTCAATTTCCCGCCAACCAGTTTGAACGGCAAATCAAGTCTCCGTGTCGTCGTTACTGGTCGCACGTTGGATGATTATGATGGAGAAGCAGCGATAGTCGTAAATGGTGAAGAGCAGGATGTGACCACCACGGCAACCAGCTACCAATGGACTATCACGGGAACTGACGCCGCTACTCGTACCGTAGACAAACCCGACTACAACGGCTATACCGTATTCCTGGTAAAGGCAAAAGACAATGCGGGTGATCCTTACAAATTCACCTACTCATGGAATAAGAACGGCTTCTCTAGCCTTATCAACTTTTTTGACACCTATATTGATGAGGTTGAGTTGCTGACCGACGGTCTGCGTCTGAACGAGAACACCGACGATGCCGGAACCATGTTCTCCTATTCTGGTGAGCTGAATAAGTTCTATTTCATCAGCAAGGGCGCAAATTATTTGTTCGGGTCATCTGAATCGTTATGGTGGCCCCATTATGGTCCTACCTATGACATGTATGAGGAGTTCAGCCCCACCACCACCGCAGCTGGCGACGAGATTACCGACTTCTATTCCAAGCTGCTCTACGGAAACTCCTATAACGTCCTCCACGACTGCCGTGGTGTGAACGTCATGCAGCACTACTTCTCGATGTCAGGTAACGCGGGTACCGAACACAGTTCACTGACCAACCTGATTTTCTGGATTCCTGACAATCGCGCCCAGCAGAATAATCAGAATAATTACAACGAGGAGTATCTGCCCCTTGTCGGCCTGTACACCATCACCCTGGAGGCCGAGGCTGAGCAGGTGGCCCAGAATTACACGCCGGGCAACCGCAATTACAGAGTGGACCTCGACTGGGTATCATCGCTGAACTCCATCCTCGACTTTGACGTCGATCAGGACTACGAGCTCTGGGTATATTACTATGACGAGCAAGGCAATCCCGTTGAGGATTACAAGGTGACCGACCTTATCGTGGATGAGAATGGACTCATTCACAATGACACCGAGCACTCCTACTATGTCGAGCAGAAGCCCGAGAGCTACACCATTGTCTATCGTATCAAGGGCTGGCCCAAGGATGCCACTAACAGCCCGGGCAAGCATCTCGATGATCCCGAGAATGGCACCTTCTACGCCCTGAGTAACCTTGATCCCGTGGTCATCCCCGGTTATAACGACTTCCTCTCGCTCGGCGTCGAGCACTACGAGAGCGACTTTGCGCTTGACGGAGATTACGCTGAACACAACTACTACCGCAACTTCTTGACGGTGGGCAACCAGAATCCTGACAACGCGTTGAACGCTCAGCGTATTTATAATAATAACGACGATCATCAGTATCTGCTTGAGCTCTACCGCTATGACGTTGACAAAGAGGAGACGACGATGACCAAGGCTGCCGATCTCACGTTCAGCATCGAAAATAGCAAGGTTAAATACAACATTGTATATGACAACCAGTACTATGTAGATGAAGCCAGTATCTACAATGAGTATAACGACGATGTTCTCAAGGGCTATACTGACCCGAATGCGTTGGGATGCCCGACCTCTGGTGAAATTGCCAACATCAGTAGCGGTGGCACTATAGAGCCTCCTGTTGTTGTTGACCAGTTTAAGAGGATTACCTCACTCGATGACATCACCGACGATGGAGAATACCTGTTCGTGTACGAGAACGGCAATCTCGCCCTTGATGGATCACGTGCTACCCTTGATGCCAGTGGCAATTCAATTAATGTGTCATTTAGCAGCGACGGAACAATCGAGACAACTAATGCAATTTTGGCATCTACCTTCTCGATTACACGCAGCGGCAGTCGTTATGCCATTAAGAGCAAGAGTGGATACTACATTCACAATTATCAAAGAAATAGGACCGGTTTGCAGCAAAGTGCCACGCTTTCTGATAATTATTTGAATACTATTTCGTTCACGGGAAGGAATGTCAACGTTCTCTCTACCTATCAAGGCTTGATGTCCACTTATAATTATTATCTGCAGTATAATACTCAAGACAACCGATTCCGCTACTACACTTCTACCCAGCAGAGCATTCAGCTCTACAAGCGCGTCTCAGACGAATCTTATAGTGACGGCTTGATGAACGACTTCCTTGACAACTCGACCTATACCCAAGTGGGTATTGTAGTCTTCCAGTTACCGTGGAAGTCCATCAATGTGAAGCTGCAGGAGGGCGAGACCGCTTCCAGTGCTGGCTACTTCAAGATTGAGAACGGCGGCAAGCTCAAGTTTGTCATGCCCGCTGGCTATAACAATGCAAGCCTCAGGTTTGTCATCCACAACGCGCCCGTCAGCAGTGACTATTTTGACGGTACGTTCACCCTGGTGAAAAAGTCAACCGGTGAAACCAAGACCATCACCATTCCCAAGACCAGTAACTATGGCGACCGCGATTATGAGGTTATCTTTAACGGCATGAGCTCGGGTGATGTGATTACCATTACCGGTACCCACACCCATAACAATACGAACTATGGCTACTCGCCTGACTTCAAGTACATCCACGTCTATGTAGAAGGTGGACATGACGGTGTCGCAATGACCGACGCACTGAACTTGGATGCTATCAAGTTTGTCGATCAGTTCAAGGCCGAGACCAGGGAAGACAAACATCCCTACCGCTACGGCTACGTGCTGAAGGCTGTGGGCAACAATGATGAGAGTAGTAGTCCTGAGATCCCCGTGCAGCACACCAATTCCAAGGTGAACGGCTTCTACTCGCTGAACGATATCAATAACGATATCATCTGTGAGACAGTCGATCCAGTGAATGCCATGAACGCAAATGTCAACATAACCTTGTCACGTGAACCGGAGATCTACTACTACACCCTGGACCGCAAGCCCAGCAACGAGAACAATGCTCAGTGGGAAGCCATCTCCAAGCTGCAGAAACGTGGAAATACTGACTCCTATCAGGAGATGTTCGACAACCTGCCCCAGTACGAGGATCAGATCTGCAATCCCCCCGCTGTCACCACTCCGCCCACCCCGTGGATTGTGGAGCGCTATGACAACCATGACGTCAAGGTTGGCGGCTACAACTCCTACATGAGCTATGTGCCCATCATCTGGACCCATGGTGACCAGAAGAACAGGCGCATCAAGTGGGATATCGAGAACAGGCACAACAGCTACGGTGCTCCCATCTGGAAGACTGGTGTAGCCGACGTTACCCTGACCTCTGCTATCGCCGAACGCCAGGACAACATCTCCACCAAGTGGACCTATGGCAGTGATGAGTGCAGCCTCTACATGCTGGACAACATCGAGGCCGTGGCCAAGATGCCTACTGTCAACAACGTGAAGTATGTGCCCTACATGTTCCGCATCTTCGTCAAGAGTAACAACCACAAGCTGCGCGGTTACCAACTCGTAGCCGAGGACGTGGATCCCAACAAGCCCGGTGAGCACTTCGAGGGTGCACCCATCAACAATGATGCACTGCAATGCGTCTGGAGCGGATATGTCAACGATCCCAATAACGGCCAGTATGGTGTCACCATCACCGAGAATGAGGTTAACGGTGCCAAGACCTATACCTTCCATAAGGATAAGGTTGAACGCACCAATCCTCAGGGCGAATGGGACAAGAACAAGGAGAATGCCATCTTTGCATCACTCGAGAGCCTCATCCAAGGTGAGGGCGAGAACATGATGATCAATGGTGATGACCTGTCGATTATCGTTCGCTTCTATTACATCGTCGAGGGCTTCGATGCCTCAGCTCCTGGCACCTCTCGTGGAGAGGGCGCAGATCCTGCCGGATACGGTGTCGAAGGTGAGGGCCGTACTCCTTCGCCCTGGACCGCAGTCAGCGAGATCGGTTACAACAACATGATCGAGAGCGTGACCTACGTGAACGCTCTGGGTATGCAGAGTGACAAGCCCTTCGATGGCGTGAACATCGTTATCACTCGCTACTCCAATGGCACAGTAAGCACCACCAAGGTGGTTCGCTAATCCTAATACTGTACATACTAAGAAAAAGATTATAAATTTTTCATAACCACAGTAACTATTCTAGGGGTCCGCTGCGACAGCGCGCCCCTGGTTTTTTTTATTATTGTCCAGGGGAAATCTAGTTTCCTATTATATAAGGTCTCGGTATAAGCTAATTGGATGGAATGATGAGATAAGGGGCTTACTTTAAGCGCGTATCAAAAGCCACCCTTGGGGTGGCTGCTTTGGGGACGGTTTCTATGTATGAAAAACGCTTGTGTTTTTCGTACTTAGGAACCGTCCCCCTGTAATAGGCGAGAGTAACTTCTGGGCAACTTTTGGACACTCACATTAATCCCACTTGTTTTCCTCGGACACCATTTTTATCAGGTGCGCCTTCATCAGCCGTTTGGTCATCATTTCCCATGCAACCTGACGGCTTTTCCTCTACGCCTCAAGAGGCAACACATGCCATTTTCTCTTCATGGCGGGAAAGATGATTGCACTACCGAAAATAGCAAAACGCCACAAATTTAACCGAAAATGGTAAGAAAATGCTTGAAAATCAGTAATAATTATTATACTAAGTCAAAAAAATTCTTATATTTGCGCCTTGAATAGTTATTGTGGTTTTGTTCAATGCTCCTGAAAAGCATGTTCATCAAGACGTCATCAAGTCAAGTTCCTCAATGCTTTCGTCAAGAGGTAAAACAAAACATTAACTAGCAACAAAGTATAATTCAAGTATTACAACAACTGTTGTTGTAAAGCATATATGGTACGACTGATGATGGAAAGCAAAATGTTTTCTGACTCATGACCGCAACGCTGCATGTGTAGGCCGGTGGCAAATGTTTCATTGACTCCGCTGTCCTGCGCACAGCCCCATGCTCTGCAAGCAAGCCGCAGCACCGTCACCCCAACGGGACTGAAGCAAACTGGCTAGAGTTCTCCAGCGCCCCACAAAGGACGAAAAGGATATAGTTACGCAATTAACTTAATTTTTTAATTTATAAAATTGTGGATAATATGAAAATGAAACTAACAACTTTGTTGTTCGGCCTGCTCTTAGCAGTGGGCTGGACCAGTAACGCTTCGGCACAGAAACTCCCTGACAGGACCCTGGCAGAGGAGTATACTGGTGTTGACGTAGTCGTTAAGGAGCACGCTATCGATGCTGAGTCCATGGATGGCCCGATGGGTTATTCAAAGCCGGCAACGACAGCCAAGAAGAACGGCCAGCGCCGTTTCGGACCCTTCCGCTCCGGACAGGAGCTGGATCTGAAGTCGGTCACCAAAGAGCAGGCCGATGCTTGGACCTACACGTGGACCGATGCGTCTAACGCATCGCACACCAGCGCTTTTAGCGAGGTGGCAAAGGATCCCTATCAGATGTATGAGCTGCTGCGCCAGGTCTATATGGACCCGCGCTTCCCCGGCCCGTACTATAGCGCCTATACCAAGAATGACCAGCGTGAGCGCGAGGTTTATTACGGTGGCATTCAGGGCGGTTGGAATATCAACGGCACGACCACCAGCAGCACCACTCAAGCCATTGGTGATATCAAGATTACCGCCAGCGATAACAATACCGCATACACGTCCATTACGGTAACGTCAGGCAACACTACACTGTACAGCTGGAGCTATGCTAACAATGGAACTGACTTGCAATTTGGTATGGACAGAGGTGCCATTTATTATAATTCTAATGGCTATATCTACTGGCAGGATAGTCTTGATCCCTTCACTCTTATGGGCTTTCTCTTTGATGGCTATAACTCCGTTACTTTGACCATCAAATGTTTTAGTCGCGCAAGTAGTAGCTCTACAATAAATATTAATGGTGAATCTGTAACCATCCCAAAATCATATACAAGTGGTTGGTATACTTACAATTATACTTATGATGATCCTTATACTTTGACGAAGACTATCAGCCGATCGTCATTCAGTCACTCTGAATATGACCCCAACCAGTACAAGCCCACCCAGGAGGGTTACACCGCCCTTATCGTGGCTGTAAATAACAACTTCTCAGCTGATGGGGAACATTATGACAACGACAACGCTAATATTTATTTTGAGACCAAGCAAGAGCTCATCAACTGGATGGGCAACAACATCGACTCGATCCAGCTGTTGACCGACGGTCTGCGCATCGGCAAGGGCAGCGATTACAGCATCGGTACCGTGTTTAACTGCGAGGGTACCTATAACAAGTTCTTCTTCCTGGGCAAGGGACAGGCCCGCCAAAAGGCCGATGTCGTGCGCAGTTCGGAAATTTATCAGCAATGCAAGAAGGGTGATGCTGTTCCTTTCTTGGAGATGTTTGAGCAGTTCAGCCCCACCACCATCGCGTCGGGTGACGAGATCACCAACTTCTACAGCTTGATGAACGAGGGTAACGTCTATCCCGTGGTTCACGATTGCCGCTCGGTCATCCGACTGCAGCACCAGTTCTCGATGTCGGGTAACGAAGGAACGACGGCCTACGCTATGACGGGTATGAACTTCTTTATTCCCGACTACCGCCTCAAGTACTGGACCGGTACTTATACCATGAATGATGTTGACTACAATGTGGATGGCCGCATCATTGACCCTTATTTAACTGAATCGACCAGCGGCGATCCTTCATTAAATAAATCACTCGGTTTCAGGAATCCCACCAATTATTCCAGATGGTACGCCCAGTACAACCAGGACTACGCTCCCAGGGTGGGCCTTTACAAGATTACCCTGGAGGCTGTCGCCACACCGGTGGACTATGACTACAATGAGGGCAACCGCAACTATGCCGTGACCCTGACTTGGGTATCGTCACTCAACGAGATGACCGGCCACGAAGTGCCGCAGATTTACACCGTCTGGTACTGGGATCCCATTACCGGCGAGAAGAAGCACGTCGAAGCCATTGGCGTCACCGATGGCCAGACCGGCTTGACCACCATTACCTATCTGGTAGAGCAGTTCCCCACCAGCTACAAGATTGAATATATCGTCGAGGGACATCCCGTTGACGACGTACATTCCCACATGGTCGCCATCAGTAACATCGACGACGTGGTGATCCCGGGCTGGAACGACTTTATCGGTCTGGATCTTGACCACCACGAGAGTGACTTCGTGGTCAGTGACATGGCTAACTGGTACCGCAACTTCCTGGTTGTCGTTAACGAGGACCTCGCCAACGGCTTGACCATCGACCAGATTACTGATCCTGTTCAGCCGATGAACGAGTTCAACCTCTACCGCTACGAGTACGGCGAGAACAATGATACCATCAACATGAAGCAAATCGCGACGCTGAAATTGAAGAACGCGACCAGCCAGCAGGTTGAATATGAGGTAATCTATGATGATATTAACAAGCAGCAACAATATAAACCCGAGAATGACACGCACAAGTATGACTTGGATGAAAATCACCTGGATGTGCCTCTCACGGGTGTTGTACGCGTCAAGGGCAATGGTGACATCGTCATCTGGCCCAACGGCTATTTTGTGAACTTCAAGTCTATCGTCATCAAGAACAACGGCACAGTAGTGGCCAGTTGGAATGCCGATGTTGACAGCGATCTGCCTAACGGCTGGTATATGTCATCAGGTTCCAGGTTTGAGGAGTACGTCACCACAAACACCAGTGACAAGGTGGGTTATGTCGATGGTGGCGGTTACATCTACATCCCCAATATGGTGACCAGTAGCAACTATGACAAACTGACAGTAGAAATCGAAGCCTACAATGACGGATCTAACGTGGCCAGAATTGCGGTGAACGATAAGAGCAAGAACATCTCTAGCACCCCTGGCACTACCTACACCTGGGGCTTGGGCACCGGGATACCCATCTCGCCCAACGCAGCGCCCAGGCGTGATAACAATAATAACAATTAAACACGATATAAGCGATGAAAAAGTTATATATTTTGACAGCAGTCTTCGCACTGCTCACTCTGTCGCTTAATGCGCAAGACTTGAAAGTTGACCAGTTCGGTAATGTGGTTCAACCGAAAGCACAAACCGGAAAGGTAAAGGCTCCTAACCGCGCCAACCGCACTACCGTGACTGTTGTCTCCAACGACTTCAGTAGTTCAAGCGGGTGGACGATTCTTGACGTCAATAATGATGGATCAACTTGGAAAATCTCAAGTGGTTATGCGACTTATTCCTATAATCAGTCTAATGCTGCCAACGACTGGCTGGTGTATTCAGCTATTGCTCTC
>JBGURN010000119.1:0-1514 GCA_045131955.1 Bacteroidaceae bacterium | reverse complement strand
TATGTATGGCCATTGCGCGTTCTTGTCTGTGTGCTCTCATAGTTTTCAAACCAGTAGTTCAGGGTCTGAGTCTTGTCTGTTGAATAGTACCAGTGGTACACAGTCCTGTTTCCCGAAGGCATGATGTCAAGACTGGTGAACTTCTCATCATTGTTCGTAGTGCTGAAGTTCCATGCCCAGTTTGGATGTGGCGTATTGAATGTAGAAGTCCACTGGGCACTTATGTTTGCACCGTATTTTGCAGAGAGAGTCGCAGTACCCTGTCCGGTCTGCCATATATGATTGCCCCACCAGTCAGTTTGCGAACTATATCCGCTGCCTCCCCATGTGATCGTGTAGACATTACGGCTGTAACGGACTGTAACGACCGTTGTTCCGTCAGCGTTCACGGTCTCAGTTGTGGAGTCCTTGAATGTGAAGTTCGTCTTATCGAGTGCGTTGTTTCCGGTAGGAGCATAGCTGTCTGCCTGCTCCTTCGTAAGCGTGATCTCGCTGCCGGTCTCTGCCTGCTTTGTCACTGTGCCAAGGTAAGAGTAACCGTCATCATCCGCGTTCTCGATCATATAGACGATCTGATAATTGACCTGTGCCGGAGTCCAGTGAGCATTGAGTGTTGTGTTTTCCGTAATTGTGAACGTGCCGCTTACAGGATCTTCCTCATTGTACCATCCGTCAAAGTTGTATCCGGTACGTGTTGCCGTAGCCGGCAGTGTGACGGATGTTCCGTAAGGAGCTGTGACTGCTTCGATATAATCGCCTCCGCCTACATTGTACGAGAGCGTGAAGTCTCTGCGTGTGTAGTAGACCTTAAGCTCCTGCTTAGGGCTGGTAGTTTCGGTTATGGTCACATTCTCATCACGGCTCTCAAAGTCCGCATATCCATAATTGTTGATATCCGGAGTGACTTTGGAGTTCTTGACACCGACTTTGTCTACGGTCTCAATAAGCTCGTATCCTTCTCCGTTAAGGTTTTTCAGATAATGACCAACTACATATTCAGCATCTGCCGCAACGAACTCATCTTCAACCGCGAGGACATACTTGTTGCCTTCTTTGGTGAACTGATCCTTATCGACAGTTATAGTCGGCTGGCTAGGATAATAAGTCGGTTCATCTGTAACTTCAGATGCGATCGTGTATCCAGGAGCCGTTACAGTGTAAGGGAAGTCTCCGTCCACCAGGTCATATACCTGTGTTCCGATATCTACTCTTGCGCCACTGTCATTCTTGTAGAAGTAATTAACTGTGAGCTCATATGTCTCGATCTCCTTGAATACCGCAACAGCATTGAAGCTCTCTGTAACAGTCGTTCCAACCGTAACAGGCGTGTGTGCTGTCTCATGCTCCCAGTGATCGAACGATTTACCCTCGATGAACGGATCATCTGGGAGTGTCGTGATCTGGTCACC
Organism: Bacteroidaceae bacterium; assembly: GCA_045131955.1. GTDB lineage: Bacteria > Bacteroidota > Bacteroidia > Bacteroidales > Bacteroidaceae > Colenecus. The sequence goes on along the minus strand of JBGURN010000119.1, from coordinate 105 downwards.
GACTTCAAGATCGATGAAGTACTGCGACTTCTCGGTAATAACTTCTCCTTGATCGTTTTTTACAAGGAATTTTACTGTTACCTGGCCCTCAAAATATGCATACAG
>JBGURN010000118.1:0-8885 GCA_045131955.1 Bacteroidaceae bacterium | reverse complement strand
CATGTTAGGCCCCCAGGCTCGTTTCTATATGGGAAAAAAACCTGACAGAGGATTCTATTTCATATCCAAGATAGGATTGGGCCTGTTCCAGGAATCTTTCGATGTGTTCATGGGCAAGTACTCACTGGATGAGCAGCAAAGACAGAAAACCAGGATAAACAATGAAAGGCAGGCCGCTCAGGCTGCAGGCCAGAGCTACTCGGAGCCTGAATGGGAATGGGGCGGCTGGAAGAAAGCCGGTAACGAGAAGAGTGATTTCAAGTGGGCAGTCGGAGCCGGCGCAGGTCTTGGTGTCCAGGGCTGGTTCGACCGCAATTCACACTGGGGTTATGACATCCACTGTCTTGCCAAGTACGTCTACAGCAAGGTCGATGAGGAGGAGCACAGCCAGTGGGAATGGTTCCTGGGTCCCGGATTCATCCTGGACTATAACGCCTCGATCGTATTCCGCTTCTGACCTTTATCGGTACAATAAGGCTTTTTTACAAAGTATTTAAGCTTTAGGTTTGTGAGGTTGCGCATTTTTGACGAAATTTGCGCGACCTTTACTTTTAGTATAAGTATCATTAATAAACATATAACACTTAAGATGAGTACAAAAAGCGCATTGCAGATTGCCCGCGCCGCATACCAGCCTAAACTTCCCCAGGCTCTTCGCGGTGCTCTTAAGGCTGTAGAGGGTGCTCCCACACAGTCAGTAGCTGATCAGGAAGAGGTAAAGAAGCTCTTCCCCAACACATACGGCATGCCGTACCTCAAGTTCGAGCCTACCGAGGGTTCAGTTGCCAAGAAGACCCTGAATGCAGGTGTTATCCTGTCAGGTGGTCAGGCTCCTGGCGGTCACAACGTGATTGCAGGTCTGTTTGACGGTCTCAAGAAGCTCAACCCCGCCAACAAGCTCTACGGTTTCATCCTTGGCCCCGGCGGTCTGGTTGACCACAACTATATGGAGCTCACAGCCGATATCATCGACGAGTACCGCAACACCGGTGGTTTCGATATCATCGGTTCAGGCCGTACCAAGCTGGAGAAGAAGGACCAGTTCGACAAGGGTCTGGAGATCCTCAAGGCTCTTGACATCAAGGCTCTGGTTATCATCGGCGGTGATGATTCAAACACCAACGCATGCGTTCTGGCCGAGTACTACAAGGCTATCGGCGCAGGTGTTCAGGTAATCGGCTGCCCCAAGACCATTGACGGTGACCTCAAGAACTCAGAGATTGAGACCTCATTCGGTTTCGATACCGCTACCAAGGTATACTCAGAGATTATCGGTAACATTGAGCGTGACTGCAACTCAGCACGTAAGTACTGGCACTTTATCAAGCTGATGGGCCGTTCAGCCAGCCACGTAACACTGGAGTGCGCCCTGCAGACCCAGCCTAACATCACCCTGATCGGTGAGGAGGTTGAGGCTAAGAACCAGACTCTCGATGATATCGTAACATATATCGCTCAGGTTGTTGCCGACCGTGCTGCACGCGGCATGAACTTCGGTACCGTTCTGGTTCCCGAGGGCCTGATCGAATTCATCCCCGCCATCAAGAAGCTTATCGCTGAGCTGAATGACGTACTCGCTGCCAACCAGGCTGAGTTCGACATGATCCAGGCCGATAAGAAGATCCAGTACATAGTAAGCAAGCTCTCAGCTGCCAACGCAGCCATATTCAAGAGCCTGCCCGAGAGCGTAAGCCGTCAGCTCGCCCTGGAGCGTGACCCGCACGGAAACGTTCAGGTATCTCTGATCGAGACCGAGCAGCTCCTGGCCGATATGGTAGGTGTTAAGCTCGCTGAGTGGAAGAAGGAGGGCAAGTATCTGGGCAAGTACGCTACCCAGCATCACTTCTGCGGCTATGAGGGCCGTTGCGCAGCTCCTTCAAACTTCGATGCTGACTACTGCTACAGCCTTGGCTACAACGCATCAATGCTGATCGCTGCCGGCAAGACAGGTTACATGTCATCAATCAAGAACACAGTTGCTCCTGCTGACCAGTGGATCGCAGGTGGTATACCTATCACCATGATGATGAACATGGAGAAGCGTAATGGTGAGATGAAGCCCGTTATCCGCAAGGCTCTCGTTGAGCTGGACGGCGCTCCCTTCAAGGAGTTCGTAAAGCATCGTGCAGAGTGGGCTCGTGAGACCTGCTTTGTATATCCCGGTCCTATCCAGTACTTTGGCCCGACCGAGGTATGCGACCAACCTACCATCACTCTCAAGCTCGAGAACAAGAAGTAAACTAGGATATGCCTGCCAAGAAAGGCAAAACCGGTAAGAAAAGGGTTTCCGTTCCTAAAAAGAAAGGACGGAAGCCCTTTATTTTACCTGACTGGATGCACTGGCTTATCACTGCGGCGCTGCTTGTCATCATGTCGACAGGCGCCTATTACATGTTCCTGCGTCCCTATTTCTACCGATGGCGTCCCTGCCAGGGTAACAAGGACTACGGGGTATGCCTGCCGTCCGGTTATCTCTATTACGGCATAGACGTGTCACATCATCAGGGGCACATAAACTGGAACCAGCTTGCCACTGCATCGAAAGGGAAGGAGTTCCCCATAAAGTTCGTGGTCATGAAGGCCACCGAGGGAAGCACCTTTACCGATCCTGATTACCTTAATAATATAAGGGAGGCGCGTGCCGCCGGTTTCGTGTGCGGCGTATACCATTTCTATGATCCGGGGACATCGCCCGGAAAACAGGCCGACCATTATATAAATACGGTGAAACTGGTCAAGGGTGATTTCGTGCCGGTGGTCGATGTGGAGCGTACCGGACGTTCATCGGGTGATCTGAGGCGTGAGCTGCTGGTGTTCCTCAAGGCACTCGAGTCACACTACGGCGCTAAACCTATTATATATGCATCGGCCAAGTTCCGCCGCCGTCATCTTAACGGTCCGGAGTTTGACAGCTATCCTTTCTGGGTGGCTCACTATTATGTATCCCGTCCTGAGACCGATAAGCCCTGGCGTATGTGGCAGTTCACCGACCACGCCACCATAGAGGGCATAGGTGAATATACGGACTTCAATGTGTTCCGCGGAACAGAAAAAGACTTCAATAAATTGAGAATTGAAAATTGAGAATTGAGAATTAACAAGCACCTGCGTGTCAATTCTCATTTTCATTTTAATTCTCAATTCTAAATTCTCAATTCTCAATTATAGGAAAATTCCCCTCCTCTTTTAGGGAATTTCCGTCTGCCGGGTATAATAACCGAATTATTTTTGTGGTGGAAAGAAACCACAAAAACATACGGTTATGAAAAAGTCAGTAATTACATTAGCATTGATGGCAGTCACAATGACAGCCGGTGCGCAGAGGAATGACTTGTACTCATCCGGTAGGAACAATACACAGAACTCTTCAAAGAGCTCAAGTTCAAATACAGCGGTCGTTACACGTACTCCCGCTGCAGCGCCTGTCCAGACAGCGCCTGCCCCGAAGGCTGCTCCTACGGTAACGACTACTCCTCAGATCATAGTAGACCGTGATCCCGACGAGTATAACCGTCGCTATTCTTACGGAACAAGTCAGATTCAGTATGAGGACGGTACCATCCTGGATGATGTACCTACAGTATATGTTCATGACACAGTCTATGTGCTGGACAGCAACAGGGACTATGCGTATGACAACATGGGTTCATATGCCGAGGGTTACAACGACGCAGTCGAGGATTACTACCTGACCCGCCGCCTTTACCGCTTCCATCACTACGACCGTCCTTACTTTACACTGGTCGATGACATCCTGTACGATATCCTTTACTGGGACCGTTTCTTTGACGACCGTTACTGGTTGTACTCACACACCTACTACTACGATCCCTGGTATTATGATCCCTGGTACTACGATCCCTGGTATTATGATTCATGGAGTTTCCGTGTAGGATACCGTTATTATTACGATCCCTATTACTACAACCCCTATTATTACAGCAGACCTGTATATTATACATATGTCGATAACCGCCGTGATTCGTACACTGCCAACCGTAGGGTAAACGGTGGCTGGGACCGCAACCTGAGCCGCACTTCGTCCGACAGGACCATAGCAGGTACAGCCAGCCGCAGCGTGACATCGGCCAGAAACGGTGCCGCAAGCCGCAGTGTAGCAGGCTCAGCAAGCCGCAGCGTATCGGAGGTTTCAAACAACCGCAGCGTTTCGGGTAGCTCAAGCCGCACCACTTCGGGTTCAGCAAGCCGCAGCGTATCGAATACCGCATCACGTACGGTTAGCCGCTCAGCCGACGGCAGTGCAAATTCCGTAAGGACAGTGGCACCCGCTACTTCAAGCCGCAGCACATCGGGCACAGCAAGCCGCAGTACATCGGGCACAGCTAGCCGCAGTGCATCGGCCACAACAAGCCGCAGCACATCAGGTACAGCTAGTCGCAGTACATCAGGTACAGCTAGTCGCAGCGCTTCGACAAGCAGTAGTACAAGGTCAACCCAGTCAGGTGCAACCTACGACCGTCCCAGCAGCACAAGCACAAACAGCCGTAGCGTTCAGAGCGGAACCACAAGCCGCAGCACATCGGGCACAGCAAGCCGTAGCGTATCGGGCAGCAGCTCATCGACACGTAGCGTAAGCAGCTCAAGCAACAGCTCCAGCTCAAGTTCAGCCAGCCGCAGTGTATCAAGCAGCTCAAGCAGCCGCAGCACCAGCAGCTCAAGCTCAAGCCGTAGCGTATCAAGCAGCTCAAGCAGCCGCAGCACATCGGGCTCAAGCAGCCGCAGCGTATCAAGCGGATCAAGCTCAAGCCGCAGTACATCGAGCGGTTCCAGCAGCCGTGGCTCCGGCGGATCAAGCGCCAGCCGCAGCACATCGGGCAGTTCCAGAAGATAAGCCTACAGCTTAACAGATACACATAAAGAGATAACTATATCCGATTTGTAAATCCCTAAATAATTAATGATATGAAAACCAATAAGTTAACAATAGTTGCCATCCTGGCTTCAATGTCACTCGGTGCAGGAGCTCAGACCTCTTTCGATGCGGCCAAGCTCTATGAGGAGGAACTTAACGGAACAGCACGTTACGTAGGTATGGGCGGAGCAATGGGCGCTCTGGGCAGCGATCCTTCGGTTATCAGCCAAAACCCTGCAGGTATAGGTACCTACAGAAAGAGCGATATAAACACCACTCTGTCATTCTGGGGTGCGGAGACCGGCACAAGTCCGCTTGCCACCGTAAACTCTCCTCTCAACTCCGGCATGTTCAGATACTACTCATCGAACCCCAAGTCAGGACTGCATACCAATTTTGACAACTTCTCTGTCATATTCTCCGGTTATGACGGCAGTGACAGCTATATGAACTTCGGTCTCTCTTACCGTAAGCTCCAGAATATGGACCGTGAGATCAACTACTCTGATTCATATTTCGATGCACAGGGCGATGAGAGATGGCGTGACTACAACAACCACCTGGAGAACAGGCTGAGCTCTCTTGACCTTAACCTGTCAGCAAACCTCTCTGACATGCTCTACCTGGGATGGACCGTAGGATTCCAGTTCGGCAAGACCAACTCAAACGGATTCCTGTATGATTTCTATCCCGCCGGTCTGAGACCCGGAATCGATGATGTTGAGGATATTGAGAGTGCCGACTTCGGTACCGACGGCGTGGCACGCGGATGGAACATGTCATTCGGTATGATTCTGCGTCCTGTCACTCCTCTCAGACTCGGTATAGCAGTCAAGACTCCTACATACCTCAAGGAGAACCTTATATACCAGGATAACGTATATGCATTCGGCGGCCAGGCCAAGGGAGTAGGTGCCGATAACGAGATAGACTACAAGTTCATATCACCCTGGAGCATCGACCTGAGCGCAGGTCTCACATTGGCCCAGACAGCTATAGGCGTTGAGTATGAGAGACATTTCACACAGCGCTCTACTCTCTCAGTGGGAGGTCTGAACCTCGTGAACCAGGGTACTCCCGATTATCAGGACTACTCAGTTCTCAAGATTGGACTGGAGCAGAATGTACAGAACCTCTCATTCCGTGTAGGTTACAACTATAAGACTCCTTCATTCAAGGACGGTGCTTACAAGTTCGTCAAGGATACCTGGTTCAACGGTTGGGTCAAGGATGAGAATGGTGATGACCTGATGGGACGTTTTGACAACCAGACCGATGCACGCAGGGATGCCCATTTCTGCACACTGGGTTTGGGTTACTGCTCAAAGCCCGACAGGGACGGAACACAGTTCTACATTGACATGGCTTATGTATTCGGTCGCAGGTACTTCGATTTCAATATGAACGAGTACGATGAGGATATGGATCTCGGATACAAGTACGACACGAATAAGGTCATGATGACCTTGGGATGGAATTTCTAAGTTTCTAACTTTGAGATAATTTGGCTGGATTCCGGCTGGTCTTGGTGACCGGCCGGAGTTATTTTATATACCCTGAAGATTCAGAATTTGCCCAGGATGCGGTCCATCACCCAGTTGGTGGGGGTGGCGCTTATACCGTCACAGTTGCAGACCGGTCCTCCGTTGAGATGATCCACTACAGCCTGCACGAGAGGGAACTGCACATGCTCGGGGTTGGGCACCTGGAACTCGTGACGTCCGTCTTTGTCATGCAGCGCGATGGGCTGGAAGGTAAATATGGAGAAACAGATCATTCCCTTGTCACCTATCAGCTCTATGCGGTCCTCCTTGGCGGATTCATCGGCCACGAAACACCATGAGCCGGAGCCAACCAGTCCGTTCTCGAACTTGAAGCAGGCGCTTACGGTGTCCTCGGCCTGATACAGTCCGGCACGGTTGCTGCAGAGTCCGTATGCATCGATTATGCAACCGCACAGTTCCTGCACCATATCAATCTGATGGGGCGCCAGGTCATAGAAATAACCGCCTCCCGATATGTCGGGAATGACGCGCCAGGGAAGGTTGGTGCTGTTGTAGTCCAGTTCCTTGGGGGGCTGTGCAAAACGTATCTGAACGTTTATGAGTTTGCCTATCTGCGGTATGAGTTCCTTGACCTTGAGGAAGTAGGGGAGATAGCGACGGTAGTATGCTACGAAACAGGGTACCCCGGTCTCCCTGGATATGCGGTTTATCCTCATGCACTCGTCGTAGCTCTGTGCCATGGGCTTCTCTATGTAGACCGGCTTGCCGGCCTTCATGGCCATGACGGCGTATGTGGCGTGCGATGAAGGGGGTGTGGCTATGTATATGGCATCGACGTTAGGGTCCTCAATGAGTTCCATGGCATCGGTGTACCATTTCTTTATGTTGTGCCTCTCGGCATATGAACGTGCCTTGGCCTTGTCACGGCTCATGACAGCCTCGATTGCTGAACCTTGAGCTTTGGCGAATGCGGGTCCGCTCTTTTTCTCAGTTACCTGTCCGCATCCTATAAAACCCCATCTTATCATATCTTTGGAAAAGTACTGTTGCGTTAATCGTAGAAGGTCCAGCTCAGGCCGAACTTGACCATTCCGGGGTTGGCGGGATAGCCCGGAACGATGAATGAGTCACGGTTGCTCATGACACCGTCATTGGCATGGTAGTACATTATGTAGAAACGCACGCCGCGAAGGTTGCAGTTCACGTATCCGGTCACGAGGGGGTAGCCTCCCACCTCGCGGATGAACTTATCGCTCTGGATGTTGTACATACCCACGGCAGGGCAGTAGTCAGGAGCGGCATATCGGCTGAAATAGAGGGCGTTGGCACCTACCTCCATGGAGAGTCTCTTGTAGTAGACGAACTTGAAATAGAGATCCGTGAATACATTCAACTGCGGGAGGGGAATGACCTTGCTGTTGCTGGAGAGCTGATATGTTATGTTGTTGTCCCAGTGAATGGGGCCGAGCTTGAAGTTCTGCTGCAGTGTGGCGCTCAGAATCTGGATGGAACCGCTGTGCTGGGCTGCCGTGACGGAGTAGGTGGCCTGGGTTATGTTATCGGCATTGACGTATTGACCGCCGTCATTGCGCAGATAGACGTAGTTTGCAACATTCTCCATGTCAAGCTGCAGGCGTGTGCGTGTCTTCTCTATGTCTATATAACCGCCAAAGTGGGTGCGGAACTCCTTCTTGAAATCCTTGTCCCACCATGCGTAGGTGGTGTGGTATGTGCTCATGAAGAACGGCGCGTTAAGGGCCGACATCTCAGCGTAGGCTCCTATTTTGGCATCCTGCTTGAGTACGGGGTAGCGCAGCTGCATAGTGCCGTTCAGCTTTATGTCACCCAGGTTGGCACCGAGAATGCAACTCTCTATTCCGGCCTGGAAGGTCAGATTCTCACCCTGCGCCTTTTCAAGCTGAGCACCTATCGAGAGGTCTCCCTCATTGATCTTGTTTACATACTCTCCTACGCCTTTGAGCGTATCGGGCAAGCTGAATTGCCTGTAATCAAAACGGGCATAGGCCGACAGACCCGCGATGGCCCATTTGGTCGCGCCCTCGTTGAGGGAGAGCGAGAGGGTGTTGCTCACGTAGAAGTTTGACATTCTGTCTATGGAGTCTGCCTTGAGGTATGTACGCTCGTAGTAACCATTGGGTACCTGATAGGAGATATAGCGTTTCTGCAGGTTTCCTATCTCCAGGGTGTGGGCTGCCGTGGCCAGGTTGATCTCACGACGGTAGGTATAGATGGTGTCACCTATGCTGTCTGTCTGGCTCTTGTATGTCTTTATGGCAACCTGCTGGTTGAGCAGACCCTGAGTACGCTTTATGTTGTTCCAGTTGTAGTAGAGGCGGAACGGCATGTCCTCAGGGGCGTAGCTCTTGCGTCCCTCGGCCATAGCCTCGGGGTTGGTGACATAACGTTTGTCCTGTATGCCGCCATTCTCGGCCAGCTTTATCTGATCCCTGTTGGCGGTAACATACAGACTGTACACATCGCCGCGG
>JBGURN010000117.1:0-1590 GCA_045131955.1 Bacteroidaceae bacterium | reverse complement strand
GAGTCCTGTTCTGGGCACTCTTTTTTATTCAGCTCTTTGTTGGAGAGGTGGCGGAATTGGTAGACGCGCTACTTTGAGGGGGTAGTGACAGTAATGTCGTGTGAGTTCGAGTCTCATTCTCTTCACCAAGTTCATTGAAAATTTCTGGAAATGTATCTAACCTGCGTGTCAGAATACGTGAAAATGATTCCAAACGCACGGAGGCAATGGTCGCACAAGCCGAGAGCAGAGGGAAAGTTTACTTTCACTATGCCGAGGCGCCGGAGACCATCGCCGCAGATAAAAATTTCCAGAGAAATTTTTATCTGCGGCAATAGCTCAGTTGGTAGAGCACGACCTTGCCAAGGTCGGGGTCGCGAGTTAGAGTCTAGTTTGCCGCTCAAAAGTATTACTAAGCAGTTGTTGTCCTACAAGTCACAACTGCTTTTTTGTTTGTATAAGAATGAAAATATTACCTACTCTGGCTTTATCGATAGCATCGGTAGTTAGTTTGCAAGCCCAGACGCGCCATACTGTCCGCGGCTATATTACCGATCAGTCCAGCAAAGAGACTCTCATCGGCGCCACCATCCTTGACCTCAAGAGCGGCAAGGGCGCAATCACCAACGAATACGGTTTCTACTCCATAACCCTACCCGACGGTCCCATAGAGATCCGCACCGGCTACGTAGGCTACAAACCGGTGGTCAGGTCATTCACACTGTCCGGTGATACCATTATCAATATAGACGTACCTCTTGCCGAGGAGCTCTCTGAGGTGACCATCTACGGAAACCGCGAGATCCTGGGAGTGAAAGGCTCGCAGATGAGCGCCGTGGACATACCTATAGAACAGATCAAGGCTGTCCCCGCCATGTTCGGTGAGACCGATGTGCTCAAGGCCCTCCAGCTCCTGCCCGGTGTCCAGTCCGGAACCGAGGCCACAGCCGGACTCTACGTACGCGGAGGCAACCCTGACGAGAACCTGCTCCTGCTGGACGGCGTTCCGGTATATAACGTGAACCACATGTTCGGCATGTTCTCCGTATTCAATCCCGATGCCATCAAGAACGTGACCCTTTACAAGGGCAGTTTCCCCGCCCACTACTACGGCCGTCTGTCATCGGTCGTGGATATCCGCATGAAAGACGGTGACATGAACAAGTTCCACGGTAACGCGAGCATCGGAATCATATCGTCAAAGTTCAGCGTTGAGGGTCCCATCAAGGAGGGTAAGACCTCATTCATAATATCGGGCCGCCGCACCTACTCCGACCTGATACTCAATGCCGCGCTCAAGCTGAACGATCTCATGAATTACGCCAACACCGATGACCTGAACATGGGTTATTATTTCTATGACCTTAATATAAAGGTGAACCATAAGTTCAATGACACGGACAGGCTCTATCTGAGCTGGTACAGCGGCGATGACGACATCTACTTCAAATACAAGAGCGCTGACGGTGCCTACAAGCAGAAGACCCGCCTTAACTGGCGCTGGGGCAATACCGTGGCAGCCATCCGTTGGAACCATGTGATTAACCCCAAGCTCTTTATGGACGTGAGCACCAACTACACCCGTTACCGTCACAGGATGGGTATAGGCAT
>JBGURN010000116.1:0-12231 GCA_045131955.1 Bacteroidaceae bacterium | reverse complement strand
ACGGAGTGGAGCATAAGGCCATGAAGGTGCCCTTTGCCTGTGATATAGACTACGACCTGCTGGATAAGGAGGTGGCGGAATTCGGACCCAAGGTATTCCTCTGCCAGCATCATGAGACCTCATCGGGCCAGTTGTTCAACCTTAAGCGTATATCGGAGATATGCCGTAAGTACGACGTATGCCTGGTGGTCGATGTCATAAGCTCTTTCCTGGCTGAGGAACTGAACATGGATGAGCTGGGTATTGACGTGGCTGTGACCAGCTCTCAGAAGGGCCTGAACCTTCCTCCCGGAGCTGCTCTGGTGTTCCTGTCATCCAAGGCGGCAGGTATGGAGTTCCTGCATCGGAACTACTATTTTGATTTCCAGGACAATCTTGAGAATCTCAAGCGCGGACAGACTCCGTTCAGTCCCGCTACGACCATATTCATGCAGATACACGAGCGTATGAGCCGTAACATGCAGAAGGGTATAGGCAATATAGTTGCCGAGACCCGTGCCAAGGCTCTCTACTTCCGTGAGCTCTGCCGAAAGAACGGCTGGACCGTCCCCGCCCAGTGTCCGGCTAATGCCATCACAGGATTCTTTGTCGGGAAGAATGCCGATATCCTGTTCACCGAACTCCAGAAACGCGGAGTATTCGTAATGCCGAGCGGCAAGCCCGGTTTCTTTAGGGTGTCTCACATGGGTTGTGATACCATACAGGACCTGGATGAGCTGGCACAGATGATTGTTGAAATAGAAAAACTGTAACATTATGCGTAGGGTATTCACGTCAGGAAGTTTTGACCTCTTCCATATCGGTCATCTCAATATACTGGAGAAATCCGCAGCTCTTGGTGACGAGCTTATAGTAGGTGTGAGCACCGATGAGCTGATTGAGGAATACAAAGGCATGAAGCCTATCATACCCTTTGAGGAGAGAGCCCGTATAGTGGCATCAATCAAATGCGTTACCAAGGTGGTCAAGCAGACCAAACTGACCGAGGTCGCCCAACTCAAACGTGAGAACATTGACGTGGTGACCATAGGCGATGACTGGAAAGGCAAGTATCTGGAGGGACTGGAGTGGATGAAACAGCAGCCGGGCAAGGAGGTTGTCTATTTCCCCTATACCCCCGGTGTCAGCACCACACAGATCAAGGCCAAGATAATCAAGAGCGCCAGCGACATAATAGCCGCGGCTCTGTCACGTGAGGAGTATATAGACAAGAACTGGAAGGAGGACGAGCGAAAGTGAACCTTCCCGTAAGGATACAATGATGGCGGTCGGATTTGAACCTGACCGCCATCACTTTTTATTACCAAACCATCGAGCTGGCGCCCAGGATGGCTGCATCGGACTCCTTAAGGGAGGAGTAGAGAATCTCTATCTTGCCTTTCCAGACCTGCATGAGGTTTTCGTTCATGGCTTTGACCATCTCGTCATGGAAGAATTCGCGTGATTTGGTCAGTCCTCCGAACAGTACGATGGCCTGGGGTGAGCTGAACTTTACGAAATCACCCAGGGCATGTCCCAGGATGCGGCCGGTAAAGAGGAATATCTCCTTGGCAAGGGCGTCGCCCTGCTTGGCGGCGTCATAGATATCTTTCGATGATATCGTGGCAGGATCAAGCTTGCGCAGCAGGCTCTCGCGGTTGTCTTTCTCAAGGAACTCGCGGGCGGTGCGGGCCACACCCATGGCGCTGGCATAAGTCTCCAGGCAGCCTTTGAGTCCGCAGTTGCACTGGCGTCCGCCGGGAACGGCGCATACGTGACCCAGCTCTCCGGCGAATCCGTCATGTCCGTAGAGCAGACGGCCGTGGGTTATGATTCCGCTGCCTACTCCCGTTCCCAGGGTTATCATGATGAAGTCTTCAATACCACGGGCTACGCCGTAGATTTTCTCGCCGCGGGCGGCTGCATTGGCATCGTTTGTAATGCGGACATGGAGACCTGTGGCCTGTGAGAGCCTGTCGGCCAGGTATATCACATCGGGCTTGCCTTCGGCGTTTCGTGCCCAGCGCAGGTTGGGGGCATAGCGTATGGTGCCGTCCAGACGGTTGGCATTGGGGGCTCCTATACCTATTCCCGCTACCACGCCTCTGTCGGCTGTCTTGCGGACCAGTTCCTTCACTGTGTCGGCAAGAAGATTAAGATACTCGTCAAAGCTGTCCAGGAGCGATGTCACCACTGTCTGTTCCAGGATGACACCCTGCTCGGTAACAACTCCGCACTTGGATGACTGTCCGCCAATATCTATGCCTATTGCAAGCCTTTCCATCTGTTTTGTTATTTGTTCTCGGTCAGCTCGGCTCTGATGCGAGTCCAGCGGCTGAGTATATCACGGTAGTATTTCTCAACCTTGCTCCATTCGTAGAAGTAGGGATATTCGTTGCCCTTGGCATCCTTGTAGCATTCTACCGGCAGGGTGGCCTCTCTCTCGTCAAGGAGAGCGCGAACCAGGATCTGTCCCTTCTTGTTCTTGAAGAATATGAGCTGCAGGTTGCTACCCATGTGTACTATGTCGTAGTTGACCCACTTGTTTGCCAGGTCCTCAATATCGCCGGGTGCGTAGCCGCAGTCATTGACCTCCATGAGGCAGAGCAGGGGGTAGAGGGCTGTGTCATGACCGTAACGCAGGTTGGCACTCGGAGTACCGGCTGCGATGGCTGCATCGGCCTTGTCAAGGAAGTCCTGGAGCAGTGTGGCGTGGCCGTAGGGAACTACATTCTGTGTAGTGCTGTGATAACCTGACACGGAGAACCAGTAGAGGTTGTTCTGGAGCCAGCAGTCGTACCACTCGTCAAATGTGAATACGTCATCAAGGTCAAATCCCAGATATGTGTGGCTGCCCATGTTGGCGGCTATGTCATATATCTTGGTGTAGAGGTCATCGGAACGGTCCGATACGGTTACGGCTCCCGATGAAGATGTCCTCTGATATCTGGTGATGAATGTGGTATCGGTGAACAGGGCGCACATGAGACGTTCGGGGTTGTTGTGCTTGGCGTTGAACGCGTTGACGGCTGCGTTTCTCTCGCGGCTGTTCTTGGCGTTGCGGATGGCGTTGTCCTCATAGTTCATGTAACCCTTGTCAAAGTCACTGTCGTTAAAGTCTATGTCCATCTTGGGCAGTATTGACGAGAACTCCATCAGGGCTGCGGTCATACTGGCGATAACGCGGTGTGATGTGGTTGAACGGGCTACGATATGTGATTTCTTGTTGAATATCTCGGGGTAGTTGCGGACCATGCGGCGGGCTATTCCGCGATGCTGCTGCTGGCCTACGATCGTGAGGTCACCCAGATGACCGTCGGCATCCTTGGCCATGATTTCAATGCGTCTCAGGACGTCCTTGCCGAAGTCGGTGAGTATGCCCTTGTCAGAGGCCTGCTGGAGTATGGTGTAAGGGTCGTTGTACTGCGGGGTGTTGAGCAGGTAACGTGAACCGTGACGGCCGTAGTGGCTCATGTAGAAGGGCTTGAATCCCTTGGGGGCCTTTGAATAGGAAACGCCGGGATCCTCATACTGTGTCATACTACCTCTGAACTTGTAGAGGTTCTCCTTGGTGATGTCTTCTTTCTTTGTGATTTCAGCACATAAGGTCAGCGGGAGCAAAAGCACCAGGCTGAGTAGAATGGATTTCTTCATTTAGGTTAGTGTTAATGAGTTTGGTTTTTGATTAGCGCAAAAATAATCAATTTCGGGCAGAAACAGGCACGTTATACTACCTTAATATAAAAATGTATTCAGGCTTTACCGCCTCGCATATTTTTGCTAACTTTGCGTGCTATCACGAAAATTCAATCAAAAAACAATAACAATGAATAGTAAAGAATTGATGAACAAGGCAGCCGACAATATCCGTATTCTGGCTGCATCTATGGTCGAGAAGGCCAAGTCCGGTCACCCCGGTGGTGCTATGGGTGGCGCTGATTTCATTAACGTGCTTTTCAGCGAGTTCCTGGAGTATGATCCCCGCAACATGAAGTTTGAGGGTCGTGACCGTTTCTTCCTTGATCCCGGCCATATGGCTCCCATGCTTTACTCTCAGCTTGCTCTTACCGGCAAGTTCTCAATGGAGGAGCTGGCCACTCTGCGTCAGTGGGGCTCACCCGTAACCGGTCACCCCGAACTCGAGGTTGCCCGCGGTATTGAGAACACCTCAGGTCCTCTTGGTCAGGGCCACGTATTTGCAGTAGGTGCCGCTATCGCTGAGAAGCATCTGGCTGCCGTACTGGGTGAGGAGGTTATGAACCACAAGATCTACGCTTACATCTCTGACGGTGGTATCCAGGAGGAGATCTCACAGGGCGCCGGCCGTATCGCAGGTACTCTGGGTCTTGACAACCTCATCATGTTCTACGATTCAAATGATATCCAGCTCTCAACCGAGACCAAGGTCGTAACCGCTGAGGATACTGCCGCCAAGTATCGCGCATGGGGTTGGAACGTATATGAGATCAACGGTAATGACGTTGACCAGATCCGTGGCGCCCTGACCATGGCTCAGAACGCAAACGGCAAACCGACCCTGATCATCGGTAAGTGCATCATGGGTAAGGGTGCCCTCAAGGCCGATGGTACCAGCTACGAGCGTAACTGCAAGACTCACGGTGCTCCTCTGGGTGGTGACGCTTACACCAACACCATCAAGGCTCTGGGCGGTGATCCCGAGAATCCTTTCCAGATCTTCCCCGAGGTCAAGAAGCTCTATGCTGACCGTGCCAAGGAACTCCGTAAGATCATGGATGCCAAGTATGCCCGTAAGGCTGCATGGGAAAAGGCAAATCCTGACAAGGCTGCCCTCCTCAAGGAGTGGTTCAGCGGCAAGGCTCCCAAGGTTGACTGGAGCAAGGTTGAGCAGAAGGCCGATGACGCCACACGTTCAGCTTCAGCTGCAGTTCTGAGCCAGCTCGCCCAGCAGGTTCCCAACATGATCTGCGCAAGTGCTGACCTGAGCAACTCTGATAAGACAGACGGTTTCCTCAAGTATACAACCAACATGGTTAAGGGTGACTTCAGCGGTGCATTCTTCCAGGCTGGCGTAGCCGAGCTCACCATGGCTTGCTGCTGCATCGGTATGGCTCTGCACGGTGGTGTTATCCCCGCTTGCGGTACATTCTTCGTATTCTCAGACTACATGAAGCCCGCCGTACGTATGGCTGCCCTCATGGAGCTCCCCGTTAAGTTCATCTGGACTCACGATGCATTCCGCGTAGGTGAGGACGGTCCTACACATGAGCCTGTTGAGCAGGAGGCACAGATCCGTCTCATGGAGAAGCTCAAGACTCACAAGGGCAAGAACTCAATGCTTGTTCTGCGTCCCGCCGACAGCGACGAGACCACACAGGCTTGGAAGCTCGCTATGGAGAATACCACTTCACCCACAGGCCTCATCCTGAGCCGTCAGAACATCAAGACCCTGCCCGCAGGTAATGACTACAGCCAGGCTGCCAAGGGTGCTTATATCGTAGCCGGTTCCGATGCTGACTTTGACGTAATCCTGCTTGCTTCAGGTTCAGAGGTATCAACTCTGGTTGCCGGTGCCGAGCTTCTGCGTCAGGACGGTATCAAGTGCCGTATCGTAAGCGTTCCTTCAGAGGGTCTGTTCCGCAGCCAGTCAAAGGCATACCAGCGCAGCATCCTGCCCGGTAACAAGCGTAAGTTCGGTCTCACTGCAGGTCTGCCTGTAACCCTCGAGGGTCTGGTAGGTGCCAGCGGTAAGGTTTGGGGTCTCAGCTCATTCGGTTTCTCAGCTCCTTACAAGGTGCTCGATGAGAAGCTCGGTTTCACTGCTGAGAACGTTTACAACCAGGTTAAGTCATTGCTCAAGTAATGATAGGAATAGCCAGTGACCACGCTGCTTTCCCGTTGAAGCAGTTCGTGATAGAATACTTGAAGGAGAAGGGGCTGGAGTTCAAGGACTACGGCACCTATACTCCCGATAGTTGCAACTATGCTGATTACGGCCATGCACTGGCCCGCGGCATAGAGAACGGTGAGGTAGAGAAGGGTATAGCCATGTGCGGCAGCGGAGAGGGAATCTCCATGACCCTGAACAAGCATCAGGGTATCCGCGCCGGTCTGTGCTGGATCCCTGAGATTGCTCACCTTATCCGTCAGCACAATGATGCCAACGTGCTTGTCATGCCCGGCCGTTTCATCGATAACGATATGGCCCGCAAAATTATGGACGAGTACCTGAACACACCCTTCGAGGGCGGTCGCCATCAGGCTCGGGTTGACAGCATACCGGTCAAGTAAATTGAGAATTGAGAATTGAGAATTGAGAATTAACAAGCACCTGCGTTAATTCCCAATGATATCAAAAAAGGGTTCGGATTATTCCGGACCCTTTTTTTAATTCTCAATTCTCAATTAACAACTTCGTTGTTGACTTTTGTCGCGACTCGGCCAAACAAGCAAGCTTGATGGCTCTCACTGCTCCAAAAGTTTTCAATTAAACTTAAAGTCTAACAGAGTGCAGAGCGATCTCTCCTTGGTGTCGGAACTGAAAGTGAAGTAGATCGCGTGTTTGCCGTTCAGTTCTGCCAGGCCGGGGAGTTTGACACTCAGCTCGGTAGCCTTCTGTGCCATGCCAGCCTTAAGCTGGATCTTGCCAAGTTCCTTGCCTCCCTGTGACTCCCAGGGACGGTCAACCATAACGGTGATGGTTCCGTCTACGCCCTCGGGTATGAGGTTGAGCAGCAGTTTCACGTTCTTGCGGCCGGCGGTGGCATCGAAATTGAAATACTTGTAACCTACTATGGAACCGTCGGTGTTGTTCACTATCGGGTTGGTATTGTTCTCAATGTCATAGGGGGCGTCGAACTTGCTGTCGGTGCCGTATGATGATGCTACGTATGAACCAAAGAATGTGTTGTTGGGCCAGTCATGGATAGCGGTCCTGGGGCCGGAATACCAGCATGCAATACCGGCAGAGTGACGTTCCAGGGGATCGAGTCCGTTGAGCGCGAAACCCTCAGAGTTGTATTCGCCTTCCGATATCTCAACCTTGCCGCCGGGGCCCGGAGTCACCTTGACAGTGATGGGAGCGACCATAGCCTGGCGCGCATACTCATCGGTGCCGGTGTGACGGTGATAGAATACGTACCACTGTCCGTTTATCTCACAGATTCCGCCGTGGGTGTTGCCGTCAACTGTGGCCGATGCAAACGGCTCACCCTGCTCGTTGACCTCACGGCCGCGGCCGTCGATGACGGTACCTCCGTATGTCCAGGGGCCAAGAGGGTTGTCGCTGTAGGCATAGGCAAGAGTATAGTTCGATGAGGGCAGACCGAACTCTCCGTCCAGAGTGAATCGGCTGTATATGAATATGTACTTATCCTGTATCTTGCGTATGGATGATGCCTCAAAGAACTTGAACACACCGTCCATATATCGGCCCGGAACCATATCCTCCACGATCTTGGTGCCCGGCTTTACGGTCGCCATGGTGGCAGGATCGAGCTCGGCTGCATAAGAGCGCTCAAATCCCCAGTATCCGTATATCTTGCCGTCATCATCAACAAACACAGCAGGGTCGAATGCCAGCACGCCTTCAGCACCGTTGGGGTTGTCCTTGCTCCAGTTGCAAACCTCGAACGGTCCGTCGGGACGTGAGCTCTTGGCAATAAGGCCATTGCGTCCGCCTGCCTGGTCGTTGGGGTAGAGGTAGTAGGTCTTGGTGCCGTCAGGGGCTGTTACGAGTGTGATATCGGGAGCGAACAGGACATCGGCAAGTCCGCTGCGTGTCAGGGGCTGTCCGTTTGCGTTCTTATCGACCTTAAGGATCTCACCGTCATAACGCCAGTGGCTCAGGTCCTCGACGGGTGCTGACCATACTACCAGTTCGCGACCGCAGTAGTCAACCACGCGGCTGTCATGCGAACCATAGATATAGACTCTCTGTTTGCCGGGGTTATCGGGATCTTCGAATACATACGGCTCGCCGTCGGGGATATGCTCCCACATGGGCAGATAAGGGTTTCCTACAGTCATAAGTTCTTTACCGTGATTGCCGGCCCCGCCTGCGCATGATACGGTCATGGCCGAGCCGATGATAGCCGTCACCAACGCGTATGACAGGCTTTTGAGAGTGTTCTTATTACTCATTATCTATGTGATTTAGCTTAATTCTCTTTGGTTAGGGTTCACGGACAAAAATAATAAAAAAACTTCATCCCTCTTAATAGAACAGAGGCCCTGTCACGCCAAAATAACCGTAGCCCTCGCCCAACCGGACGTGGAATGTGTCAAGGAACAGCGTAATACTGGCAGGCGCATTCCTGACCGATGCATCCACAATCGTTCCTGTCAGGCTGACGACATGATTGAAATCATTCCTGGCGATATTATCCGGCGTCATCTCGTTCTCCAATGCCCGTAACCGGGAAAGCGGAATCCGGAACTCATAATTGAGAGTCCTGATTGAGCCGTCAGTCTCATACTCTAACGGTAGGCGGACTGTCAGGATATCATCCTTGATGCATTCCTTTTCCAGATCCATGTTATAATCGTAAAGGCACATCCTTGAAGCCTCCTGCGGCAAGTCAAAACCGGTGTTTCCCAATATGCTGCGATAACGGTGAATCTCTACGTTCCCATCTTTCCCGTCTTCAAACTGATGCTCCGGGATACGTCCGGTAAGCACGTCCGTGTCAATGATATCCTTTACAGACTGACGTGAGAACTGGCTCTTGAGATAGTCAATACGGCTGTCCAGCTTATGTGATACGGATGAGTCCAGTGAGCTCAGGAACTTGCCATACTCGTCGTCACCCATGGCAGTACCGTTCCATCCGTTCTCCTGCAGTATGGCTGTAACCTTACCTGTGAGATTCTTCCTGACACAGGTCGATACATTGACAGGCAGTAGCGTGATGACCGCGAATGCCACCGCAAATGACGCTGGGATCCAAATAATCCCGGCATTTCGCTTAAAGATAAGCACCAGGCACACCGCATAGCACCACAGGTTGAACGCCACCAGATAAATGCGCAGTATGGTAATCCCATAGTCCGATACGCGCCTGGCAATACCTATGCTCATGAGCAGGAGCAGCGGCAGCATCAGTATCGGCATACGTCCGGTAATGAACCTGATGGCCATCCTGTTCCAGGCCGATGTGCTCTGAGTAGCCCTCCCGACATAGGGGTAGACTGTCATGATGAGAATCACCATGGCCGCCATTGAAACTGTGACTAGCCATGAAACCCAACCATCGGGCAACTGCCATGTGAACAGTATCTTGGCTGCATAGCAGTAGAGGGTTATAAGATATGCGGCTGCGATAGGCATGAACAGTCTGGTCGTGACGTTCACATGGAATCCCGATACCGGGATGACATTGGAATCATGCTTGAGTGATCCTGCAGGAATGCCCTGGATGGCCAGTATCGTGAACAGGAATATAAAGCATACGGAGGCTATGTGGACAAAAACATGCGAGCTTATATCGGCCCCGAACAGTTTCTCCAATGAGATCATCAGCAGCTCCAGTCCTCCACATACAATTGCGCTGACCAGAAGTGCCATGCTTACTGCTCCTAAGCATCTGAGCGTGAAGTTCCAGAATGACACATCGGACTTACCTCCAATAAACGGGAGTATGGGCAGTGATGCGACGAGTGCTATAATAAGCGCTATGACTATCCAGTTGTACGGCGCATACTCTATCATATCGTAATGGTTCTTGAGCAGGAGGCTGATGCAAAACCATAATATGTGTATCAGTATGACTGCGATCTTACGGCCCAAGCTCTCCTTATGGTCTTCAAGCCAGAGCGAGAGCGATAACGACAGGGCGATTCCGGTCCCCGTATACCAGCTCAGGAAGAACTTCCAGTTGTTGCTCAGGGAACTGAGTGCCCCCTGCTCCAGACAAATGGCAATGACTGTAAGTGCCGCCGCAAAGCAAACCGTAAGCGGAAATCTCTCGACACCCTGCCTGACCGTCCTGGCCAAACTCCTGATCCTGTTACCAATAGTGCTATCTTTCATAATTGCAAACGTTCTTTGATAACGAAGTAAAACCAAACAAACAGAACTACCAAACAATTCACCCGAAACTTTCCATTTGCACGAGCCGGACATACGTATTGGAGACCATCAGTGCAGGGGCGTGAAGCGGAGGGCCCTGGAAAGGCCGTTAAGAACATCGTGGCGTTCAACGACGGTTAGGCCCCGTAGGGGACTAAGACGGAGGCGATCGATGTTCAGGCCTTGGAGGGGTCCGGAGTAGCCCCGGAACGTTGCGTCTCCAATACTTATGTCGGCGGAATCTAAAGAAAAAGCCCTGCAAGCAAAGCAAGCAGGGCTCTATCAAAATGGGGTCTGACCCCAATCCGTCACTTTACTGAGAGTTTGTAAATGACAGTGTGCTGATACTTGTCACCGGGACGAAGTACAGTGCTGGGGAAAGAGTCATGGTTGGGTGAATCAGGATACATCTGTGACTCGAGAGCGATAGCTGTGCGGGCACCGGTATAAACCTGAAGTCCGGGATGGTTGTTGAGAACCTCCATGAAACGGCCTGACTTGGGTGAGTAGAGTGTTGCAACCTTCTCTACGATGGTGTTGTCATTGTGAATCAGGCAGAAGTTGTTGTCATAGTTGCGAACCATACCCTCGGGTACCTGGCCGCCGAATCCGCCGAATCCGCCCATGCCGCCACGACCTCCGCGTGCGCCACCCTGACCGGGCTGTGCAGGAGCGGGTGAGTACTGACGGTCACCTATTCTTACAGGCTTCTGGAAATCATAGGGAGTGCCTTCAACCATACCGTAGTCACCGGTGGGGATGTTGCTGCGGTCAGTATCGGTTATGAAAGCGGCGTTGACCATGAGCTCGTGATCCATGATGTCACCGTTACCTGCTCCGTCAAGATTGAAGTAGGTGTGGTTGGAGAGGTTAACAACTGTAGCCTTGTCTGTAGTGGCCTCATAGCTGATCTGCAGACCTCCGTCCTTGGTGATGGAGTAGGTGAGGGTGGTGGTCAGAGTGCCGGGGAATCCGTCAAGACCATCGGGCAGAACGCATGAGAGAACCAGCTTGTCCTTCTTGACCTTAACTACATTCCATACAGTGTGGTCAAAGCCCTTGCTGCCTCCATGCAGAGTGTGCTGGCCGCTGTTCTTGGTGATGTTGTACTCAACACCGTCAAGAGTGAACTTACCGTTGGCAATACGGTTGGCATAACGACCCAGAGCCGGGCCAATCATACCCATGTTGTAACGGAAATACTGATGAATGTCATCATAATGGGTAACCAGGTTGGCGTACTCACCGTTCTTGTCGGGTGAATAGAGACCTACCACAAAACCACCGTAGTTGATGATCTGAGCGGCAACCTTGCCTTTCTGGATAGTGTAGAGAGCTACCTTCTGTCCGTCTACGACTGTGTCAAAGGGTGCTGAAGGCAGAAGCGGGAAATTGGGTTTGGCTGCCTGGGCTGATACGCAGAATGCAACTGCAGCAACAGCCATCAAAACTTTGGATAATTTCTTCATAATGGAAATGGTTAATAAATTGAGAATTGAGAGTTTTAAGCGCCGGATGGCCAATTCTCAATTCTCAATTTTCAATTCTCAATTAATTCTTATACTTAACAGCGGCTTCCTCAATGGGCAGACACTGCTTGTAGTTTTCAATATAGGCATTGAAACCTGCTACATCCTCAGGTGTAGGAGAAACAGAAGTACCAGTATCGCCGGCAAATACCACATCATCAAGGAACTCAGCCAGTGACTGGTTCTTCTTGTTGTTGATAAGGTATGATGCCAGGATTGCCATACCCCAGGGACCGCCTTCACCTGCAGTCTTCATGCAGGAGATAGGTGAGTTCAGGGCTGCACCCAGGATTCTCTGACCTACGCCGGGAGTGGTGAACAGACCGCCGTGACCGGTAATGCGGTCAACCTTGATCTTCTCCTCGTTGAACAGGATATCGTTTCCGACCTTGAGCACACCTATGGCACCGCTTATGATGGCGCGCATAAAGTTGGCCAGGTTGAACTTGTCATTTGCAGAACGTACGAACAGGGGACGACCGTCGGCAAAACCGGTAACAGGCTCTCCTGATACGTAGTTGTAGCTCATGATGCCGCCGCAGTCGGGATTACCCTTGAGCGCTGCATTGAACAGGTTGGTGAATATCTTGCCCATATCAACGGGAATACCCATAATCTCCTCGAACTCCTTGAACAGGTTGACCCATGCGTTCAGGTCACTTGTGCAGTTGTTGC
>JBGURN010000115.1:0-2097 GCA_045131955.1 Bacteroidaceae bacterium | reverse complement strand
GGAGATGCCCACGGTTCCGAGCGACACCTCCATTGTGCGCCACTGGCGGAACGGAGAGTACATTGTCTATACCCGCCGGGCGGGGTTGCCGGGTGAGGTGATGTACCACAACAGCGTTGCCGGCAACGTAAGGAAGGCCGACCTGCCCTCGGGTGCGGTTATAAACGATTTCCGCATATTCAACGACACGGTCTTTGCAGGAGGCTCGCTGCAGCTGGGCGGTCATAATGTCGGGCTGCTGGCCTGTTTTGCCATCAACGACCTGCTGACGGGCAGTTGCACGTTCCATTGGACGTACCTGAATGCGTCACCCATGAGTGGCTTGTGTAGCAATCCGGGTAACTATGACTGGATTACCGGTATAAGGCGGTTGGATGTGTTCAGCTTCAGGGGCTGGCCGGTAGTGGCATTCATCTCGGACAACGTCATCCTGACAGAACCAAGTAACTATTCCGGCATCCAGTACCGCCGCATAGGCTGCGGGGATGCGCTGTTCCAAAACTCGAGCTGGTTTATCAATCCGTATCATTACAACAAGGACGGGCAGGACAAGTACACGGACATTGCCGTGATGGACAACTACGTGGCGGTGGTGTCGCACGACACGGTGTACGACCTTGCCGGTTTCGAGCTGTATAGCAAGGGGGTGCCTTTTGCCTCTCACCCCATCCCCGTGGGGAGCGGCACGACGGTGTACAGCTTCACCGACCACGAGGTGGAAGGGCGTGTGATGGCCACGGCGCTGGAGGGAGACCTCTTGGCGGTGGCCTACCACTACAAGGATCCATCGGGAGCCAGCGGTCTGTCGTTGAAATGGATATCGGTGAGCGCGGGCGTGCCGACGATACAATACAGCATAGACATACCCCTGCCTGCAGTGGGCGGACGTGAGATGCGCGATGTGCGCTACAGTCGTCAAAGCAACAGCCTGTGGGTGTTGGCCGACGAGGCAGAGCAGACCACAGGGCTGTGGGGGAGCTACATACACCGGGTGGACATGGGGAATGTGTACGCCGGGATGTACGAGGAACGATACTATCCGGGCTACAAGCTGTATTCGCTCGACGGATATGATGGTGGAGGCCACATTGTCGGCGGAATGATGAACGGACACCTGACGGTATGTGGCGAGAAGATGCTCCCCATCCCGATACATTGCTACACGCAGCAGACAGTGAAAGGCGACAGGACGGCTCCAACCATGTCGGTGGTCGGGCATCACCACTGCATGACAGGACCAGGCTGGATTAATGGGTCGATGGTTGTTCCGGTTGTAGATATACCTGTAGACTTACTATGTGAAAATTAATAATAAGGCTCTGGTTAGGTGTTGGACTGTTTTTTCTATGAACCCCCTTCTATCCAGCATCCCGAAATGAAGAAGTGCCAGTGGCACACCGATAGCGTCGGCAGAGAAGGAAACGACAATGAGAAAGGTCGGCAAAAAACAGTCATACTTGTACTGGAGCAAATATAAACGGTTGTCAATAAATAATATGTCTAACATTCAAAAATTAAAGATATGAAAAAAGTTGTGTTTATATTGATGGTTGTGCTGGGATGGGGGATTGCCGCCCAGGCACCCAGGTATGTCAGGATCGACACGGTGTACTAGCCCTATTTCCAGTTCGACTACAGGACGTGGTTGGACACGGACAACACTCACCAATTGATTGCTGGGGCTAGTACTATGACATACCCTAATCGATTTTCTATAGATACTCTTTTTATTAGAGTAGATGGGTCATTCTTCCAAGGAGATGCACTCCAATACAACTATGTAGAACAACCTACCGATGTGTATGGACTGTCCCTATATTATCCCAATTATAGTAATGATACCTTCACTCCACTCCCTCCTCCTGTGCAAGAATACCTGTATTTGTATGAGGCGGAGCCTGATACATGCCGGTTGATGGCACAGGTGCCTTTGGACTATGGAGTTCCTGTATGCGAGAGGGATACATTCGGAGAGTGGTATTGCCGTTATGGTGATATCATAACTAATCCTTGTCCTTGTGGTGAGCCAGTGCTAAGTGTTCATAATCCAAGATTTGACCGAAGGGATTATTATTTCGACAAGCCCATTCGTGTGCA
>JBGURN010000114.1:0-16140 GCA_045131955.1 Bacteroidaceae bacterium | reverse complement strand
GACCGTTTCAAGGTACTGCTGGCTCAGAGCATCGAGGAGAACGCCGACAAGGCTTTCGGTTATCAGCAGCTCATGGAGAACTACTCCATGTTCGAGCCCGATGAGGTTATGGGACTTCTTGAGAAACTCGCTCCCGCATTTGCCTCAGATATCGCATTCAACCAGCTTACCGGCATCATCACAGCACAGCTTGCCACCAGTCTTGGACGTGAGTACATTGACGTTGATGGTTTCCTTCTGAGCAAGAATGACAAGTATGAGGCCAAGGCTTCGCTCTCAGACTATGTAAAGAAGAACAAGGTGGTATTGCTTGATTTCTGGGCCAGCTGGTGCACACCCTGCATGAACGAGGTTCCCAACCTCAAGGCTGCTTACAAGAAGTTCCATTCAAAAGGATTCGAGATTGTAAGTATCTCTGTCGATGAGAACACCCAGGAGTGGATCAAGGCTGTAAGGGATAACGATATGAATTGGATTCAGCTCTGGAACGGATTTGACGATATGCCTCAGTCGGCTGCCGCCAAGTATCAGATCACTGCAATCCCCAGCACATACCTCATTGACGCTGAAGGTACGATCATCGGTCGTAACCTCAGGGACAATGAACTTGAGAAAGCTCTTGAGGATTACTTCAAGTAAGACTTAGGATATAGAAATTGAAAAGCGAGGCAGTTTCCTGCCCCGCTTTTTTTGTGCTTTTCATAATCCCTTTTCCTTTAATTATTAGATTTTATTGTGTCTTATCTTCTTCCTATCTTACGCATAAGGTCTGTACGGTTGGAACTGTAGTCCAGCGTGTTGGCTGCTGTAAGATAGTTTTGCGGATCAATGCAGTTGTCATAAGCGTAGAGCAGGAACTCCTTGCGGTTGCTGTCATAATCGAACAGCTTGGCCATATCGGCTATCTGACGTGATGTGAACAGGTTGCCGCATACAATCATCTTGGCCAGTTTCTGACGGTGAGAATCAAAATCCTCTCTCTTGAGAGCCTTGATTATGCCGTTCATATCGGACGATGTTATCTTGCGTACGGGCTCACCTTCGGCATATCTGATCTTCTGGTGGTCCATGACGTAGCTGATGACCTTGTCGCGGCTGCTTGAGTAATCAAGTGTAGCAAGAACCATGTAGTAGTTGTATCGGTCTACACAGTTGCTGTAGGCGTTTGTGAGGAACTTAACCCTGTTGCTGTCGTAATCAAAGATTTCCGATACACGTACAATCTGAGCCACTGTCATGTATCCGCCGGTGCTGAATACCATGTCGGCCATCTTGAGACGGTTGGAGTCAAAACGCTCGCGCTCGAAAGAACGAATTACGTCGTTGTCTACGATCCTCATTGCGGGGGCGGGTGCCACTACGACTGCTCCGCGCCTTGAACGGGTAGGATCATCCTGACGAACCCTGCGGTCTATATTCTGATTGCGGTCACCTCTGACCTCTGTGCGTGATCTGCGTACAACCCTGGACTGTGCCTGAATGCTCTCCGTGCTCAGCAGAAGCGCTGCAACTGCCATGCTGATAATCATCAATTTCTGTTTCATAGCTATAGTCTTTATGTGGTTTTCTGTAATAAAGACGATGGTTGAGAATGATTGTTAATACTGTCGCTTATTTTTTTACCACTTCGCGTTCAAAGAAATCCAGGAAATAAGGCCAGTTGGGACCAGCCTCGTGACCGCCGTGATGCTGGCGGTAGGTGAGTCGTCCATCCATGAGTCCGTTGTCCATGCCGGGGAACAGGTCGGTTCCCAGACCCTTGTAGCCGAACAGCTCGTATACGGGCGATGCCTTTGAGGCCGATATGAACGAGCCGACCACATCCTGCCACTTGTCACCGTTCCAGCTGCCGGTGGAGATGAAGCAGGCGCGGGGTGCGCAGAGAGCTATGAGCTCATGCTGGTCAACTGGCAGGTCATTCTCGGTAAGGGGATCGGCTCCGTATTTGATCAGGTTGCCGCATACCCAGTGGTACTCCTCATTTGATACTATGTTTCCGATGCTCTCACCGCAGTCACGGCGCCAGCCTGCTGCACCGGCCTTGCCTGATGAGGCTATGAATCCGGCTGCTATGCGCTCCTCAAAGGCCATGGCCACGAGTGAGGCCTTGCCGTAACGTGACACGCCCTCGATGGCGCACTTGGTTGCATCGAAAGTATTATCGGTCTCAAAATAGTCTATGAGGCGTGAGAGTCCCCATCCCCATGCACGCAGAGAACCCCAGTCGGTGGGCTCACGGAACTGACCCTTGTTGCAGAGTCCGATGATTCCGTTCGTAAGGCCCGATCCTGCATCGGCCTGGATTGATGAGGGGTTGATGGTGGCTGCAGCCCATCCGCGCTCCACTACCATCTGCTGCCAGGACTGCTGGCCTGCACGTGTGCGGGTGGGGTCACCACCGCCGAATCCGAACTCTATGATTACGGGGAGTTTGGTGCTGCCGTTATCGGGATAGACCACGTTGGCCTGTATCTCGACGGTGATGGCGGGGTAGCTGGAGTTGTCGACTACGCCCTTGAGGTAACGGACTACTACGGGGGTGCCGGCAAAGTCCTTTTTCTCCTCATTGGTGACCTCCCATGTTACGCTGGGGGTGTTATCGGGTATACGGCCGTATACGTTGTCCTCAAAGAGCTTGACCAACTCGGGTCTGCGCTTCTTGGTCCACTGCTTGGCGTTCTTTACCTTCTTTCCGTTCTGCAGCGTGAGGGCATCGGGATAGAAGGGGTAGGGGTTGGCTATGAGCTCGTCATAATTGGGGTGCTTGCTCTCGTCGGCGTTGTTGGGCTGACGGCCTTCGCGGGGAGGCTGGATGTTGAGCTTGTTGAGCATGTCGGCGTAATCGGCTGCTGCGATCTTGCGCAGGCTGTCCTGTGAGGCGCGGTTGCCTGAGCCGAACATCATGAACTGGGCGTTTGCCGTGAAAGGGATGATTGACAGTAGAACTGTTCCAAGAAATGCGTTTATAGTTTTCATAAGTCGGTAATTGGTTCTCAAAGATACCGTTTTTTTGGACTTGTTGGCCCGTGCTCACGGAACAAATGTCAAAACGGTGCGGAAAAATAAAAAAGGTCATCCGTAATGCGGACGACCTTCCCTTAGAGGGCTTATTGCCTTACTTGCTTGATGGTTTATAGGCGGCGTTCAAGCCATCCAGAATTTCGGCGGTTATGTTCAGGTTCTCATCGGCATACATAAGTGCTGACTTGGCTACGATGATGTTATAACCGTGTGATTTGTTGTACTCCTTAATGAAATTATCTATAGTCTCGCTAATCTTTTGTGAGTTGTTAAGGCTGGCGGCCTCAAGCTCCTGCTGGTACTTGTCGCCCTTTTCGGTGAGGCTCTGCTGCTTCTTGGTCAGACGGGTCTGCTCCTGACGGGCACGCTCCTCTGATGAATATACGCCTGCCTGAACTTTCTTCTCAAAGTCTGCAACCTCCTTCTGGAACTTGTTGGCTTCTTCGGTGAGTACGAGACGGTAGTTCTCTTCTTTACGCATCAGTTCCTCTGAGAGATCCTGATAGAATGCATAGTTTGCAAGGAGAGAATCCACATCAATGTAAGCCATCTTGAGGCCTGAAACGGCAACAGGAGCCTGCTGCTGGGGTTCTGCCTGCTGTGAGCACTGAGTGAATCCTAAAATCATTGCTGACGAGAGAATGACAGCATGGATAGAGCTAATTTTCATATTAAAGGTTTTAGTTCGTTTATCATTTACTTTTCTCGCTTACGGCCATCGGGTTTTCTTTCTGGGCCTGGGCGTCCTGTGATTCTACGCAACCAATATTCCGTTTTCTCATGGCGGGGTTCTTGCCTACATGGATATTAGGGAACCGGCCGTTTTTCTTGAGCAGGATACTTACTGAAAGCAGTACAACCGCTGCAAGAAGGAAAAGAGACACTATCAGAAACGATTTCCACATACAGTTTGCGAAGATATAGATTTTAGTTGAAATATTTTCAAGAATAATGTATTTTTGAATTTGTTTTCTTTTAGGTACTAAAACTGATTTATCATATATGGAAAAGATTGACTGGTCCAAGAGAGTCATGGACATATTTCTTGAGATATGCAAGGTGCCCCGCCCATCGGGACATGAGGAAAAGATATGTGAATATTTGAAAAACTTTGCCCAGTCACGAGGGCTCGGATTCCGCAAGGATTCCGTGGGTAACGTGCTGATAACCAAACCTGCCACTCCCGGATTCGAGAACCGCCAGACGGTCATCATGCAGGCCCATCAGGACATGGTGTGCGAGAAAGACGCCACTCTGGAGCATGATTTCCTGACACAGCCTATCGAGACCTATGTGGAGGACGGCTGGCTCAAGGCCCGCGGCACCACCCTCGGGGCCGATGACGGCATGGGTATCGCCATGGCTCTGGCTGTGATGGACAGCAGTGAGATCCAGCACGGACCGCTGGAGTGCCTCTTCACCGTATCGGAGGAGACCGGTCTGACCGGCGCCACCGAACTCAAGCCCGGCTTCATGAGCGGAAAGCTCTTGGTGAACCTGGATTCAGAGCAGGAGGGTGAGATATTCATGGGATGCGCCGGCGGCATCAACACATCAGTGGAGTTTGACTACAAGACTGAGGCTGTCCCGAGCGGCTATTTCTTCTTACGTGTGGCTCTGGACAAGTTCCATGGCGGTCACTCGGGCGATGATATTGAGAAAGGCTTTGCCAATGCCAATAAGATTCTGGGCCGATTCCTCAACGTGGCCCTTGACAAGTATGACCTTAGGCTGATCTCCATCAGCGGCGGTAACCTGCACAACGCCATACCGCGTGACGCCACAGCCGTCATTGCCGTTCCTTTTGCCGACCGCGAGCGTATCCGCGTGGATTTCAACCTGTTCGCAGCCGAGATTCAGGAGGAGTATCACGTGACCGAACGCACCCCCAAGTTCATCATGGAGTCGACCGATCCCGTTGCCGAGTGCATCGAACAGAAGGTCGCAGCCAATATAATACGCTCTATCGCTGCCGTATTCAACGGCGTGTACGCCATGAGCATGGATATACCCGGTCTTGTGGAGACCAGCTCCACTCTTGCGCGTATCCGCACTGAGAACGGCAAGGTCACCATGCTGGCAAGTCAGCGCAGCTCGTATGAATCGGCCAAATATGCTGTTCAGCAGGCTCTGATGTCATGCTTCAAGCTGGCCGGCGCCAAGGTCGAGTCATTCGACAGCTATCCCGGCTGGGCTCCCAACCCCAGCTCTGAGCTGCTCAAGATAGCCGTCCGCACCTACAGCGAGCTGTTCGGTCACGAGCCCAAGATCAAGGCTATCCACGCCGGTCTGGAGTGCGGCCTGTTCCTGGAGTCGTACCCCGAGCTCGACATGATCTCCATCGGACCGACCCTGCAGGGTGTCCACTCTCCCTCGGAGTGCCTAGAGCTCGCCACCGTTCCCATGGTGTTCGAGCATCTGCTCGCCATCCTGCGCGACATCCCCTAAGCGGCTCTCCGCTCGCCCGCGAGCCTCCGCCCGCTGCGAGCCCGCTCTTCCCGCCAAAGTGTCCGGCGCTCACCCCGCTAACAATACGTTCTAACGCGGGTGAGCGCCGGACACATGCTCATTTCGGGCACATGTCCGGCAGTAGCCAGCGTTAGAGCGTATTGTTAGCGGGGTGGGTGCCGGACACTTTGGCGGAGTAAGGATCAGCGGATGTATTTTCTCAGTTCCTGTTCGGGAAGCCGGCACAGTGTAGACAACTGTCGGAAAGAGAGCGAATACTGTTTGCGCAGTTCTTTTGCCAGCAATAGCCTCTGATTTGTGTCCAACCATCGGGCATCATGTTTGTGAAATAATGAATAGCATACGGCTGCACCGATTTTCCGGGCCTCGATATCTTCTATCATCAGCCCTCGGACCTTGGACATCTTGGCTACTACGGCATCGTCCTTGCTCTTGCTGTTGGCCAGGAATACCCTATAGCAGTTGTGGGTCTGATAAATTGACTCAAACAGTTCCACGTCAACATAATTGTCCGGGAGGAGAAATCCGTTGCACACCAACCACTCATCCGGAACTGGTTTCTGAGACCGTAGCAATTTCTCTTTTTCCCGATAAGAGAGACTACCGAGTGGAATCGGACTGTTTACCGCGCCGTTATTATCGACATACCATATCGGAAGTGAACTGGGGGATCGGAAATAGAGAGGACCGCTGCCCCAGATGTAGTCGTAGGGCATTACCTTTTTCCCGTCTTTTGTGGCTTGGAAAATGGTGTAGACAGCTACGTTCTTGAGGTAATCATCGGACTTGATGGGATACAGTTCGTAGTTTAGGATTACGTCATAGAGGCTGCCGCGGTTCGCTGCTATGTATCTCAAGGTAGACAGTTGGTACGCATTTTTGAATTTGATGCAGTCTTTTTCCTTTCCGTACAACAGTACGTGGGGGTGTGTGTCCTCGATGGAGAACGATACTACCTTGGCCTGTGAGTTGGCGGCACAGACTCCAATACGGTTGAAAGCTGCGTAGAAATCCTGGATGGATGTGATGAAGTTTCTGGAATCATCACCGTTCGCAAACATGTGATAAAATAGATTGTCAGTGTTTTCCATTTGTTTTTAGATTTTTGCAAAGATGTGGAATAGATTCCTGATTTGCAAGTTTTTGTGAGTGGTTTTCGGTGCGCTTGCCAAAGTGTCCGGCAAGCACATGCGCGAGAGTGGGCTGGTGAGCGGGTGAGCGCCGGACACATGCCCCAAATGAGCACATGTCCGGCACTAACCATAGCGAGAATACGCTCTATCGCGGGTTGGTGCCGGACACTTTGGCGGATTAGGCGCACCGGGGTGGGCTCGGGCCGATGGGCTCGGGGCTGGGTTGCCCGCGAGGCCGATGGGTGGGCGGATGCGGGTTAGGAGCGGAGGAGGCCGGAGCGGTAGGCTTGGAGGAGCTCGCGGAGGTCGTTGACGCGGGCCATGATTCGCTTGCCTTTGTCGGTGTCGCGGACAAGGATCTGACGGTCGGTGTATTCGACTACCTGGGTGGCGGCGATTACGTCCATGCCCTGGGCTACAGACTGATGGATGGACTCGAACGGGTGGTGTCGGACAAGACGCATGCCGTGCGAGTTGTAAATCAGAGTGTAGCCGGCTATTCCGGTCTGCTGGTGGTAGACCTTGGAGAATCCGCCGTCGATTACGAGGAGTCGGCCATCGGCTTTGATGGGACTCTCGCCCTTGGACTCCTTGACGGGGATGTGGCCGTTTATGATGTGGGCGTGCTCCATCTCGGTGATGCCGAACTCGCGCAGTATCATCTCGCAGATTTCGCGGTTGTTCTTGAGGCGGTAGTAGTTGCCCTTGCGCTCATCGTGAGTCTCCTTCTCGGCTATGAAATAGCGCTCAAAAGTGGCCATGCGCTGCTTGTCGAAGGGAGGCGATACCGGACCGCACCAGAGGTACCATATCAGGTCTCGGCCGTATTGCTTGAACGGGTCGTCGTCCGATGCATAAAACGCGGTACGGACGTATTTGTCAATTGTATCGAACAGTTCCTTTCCCTTGTATTCCACACCCTGGATCTCCATCGATGCCAGTGTGCCGTCCTCATTCAGGGGTACGCTGCCGTGATAGAGCAGGTTGTTGTTGTGGACCAGATAGAGCGAGCCGTGTGAGAAAAGGCACTCCATGTGTCGGGCCAGCGTCTGGCTGCTCGTGAAACTGTGAACCAGACGGTCTATCACGTTCTGCTCGGCGGGGGTGAGCCTGTACGGGTCGCGAGGATCGACGGTGGGGAAGTTGGTGTCGAGCAGCTTGTATTCCTTACCATCGATGCTGATGACGCCGCGTGTGAGGTCCATCTTGTCCAGCAGGTTGCGGCTCTCCATCCTGAACTCCGGATGACGTGCTATCACAGCGGCCTCGAGCTTAAACTGGATGACGGCTATCGCCTTGTGCATCTGTGACATAAGGCGTGTGGGCGGCATGTCGGCGGGTGTGTCATCGGACTTGACCGGACCGAACAGGTCGCAGGGGTCATCGGCATAAGTCTCCATGGCAAAAGTGGCCAGGGGCAGGAGGTTGATTCCGTAACCGTCCTCCAAGGTGCCCATGTCGGCGTACTTGAGGCTGTTACGCAGCACGTTGGCTACGCAGGGCGCGCTTCCGGCGGCGGCTCCCATCCATACCAGGTCGTGGTTGCCCCACTGGATGTCAAAGTCCTTGAATCCGGAGAGCATGTCCATGATGCGGTGGGCGCCGGGGCCGCGGTCGTAGATGTCACCTATTATGTGAAGGTGGTCGATGACCAGGCTGCGGGTCACGTCGGCTATGGCAATCACGTAATCCTTGGCACGGCCGGTGGATACTATGGTGTCGATGATGGCTTTGATATAGTCAATCTTGGAGTTGAAGGTGCCGCGTGACTCGTGCATGAGTTCCTCGATTATGTATGCGTAGTCCTTGGGCAGCGCCTTGCGGACCTTGGAACGGGTGTAGCGCGACGATACGCGTGTGAGCACGGCGATGAGCTGCATGAGAGTCACCTTGTACCACTCGTCCATGTCGGGCATATCGGCCTTGAGCACGCGCAGCTTGGCCTCGGGGTAGCTTATCAGGGCGCTGAGGCTGCGCTTGTCATCCACGCTCAGGTCATTGCCGAACACTGCGTCGATTTTCTGTTGGATTACGCCCGATGCAGAGCGCAACACGTAGTCAAACGCATCGTACTCGCCGTGTATATCGGTCACAAAATGCTCGGTACCCTTGGGCAGGTTGAGTATAGCCTCAAGGTTGATGATCTCAGTCGATGCAGCCGCGATCGTGGGGAAACTCTTGGCGAGCAGCTGCAGATACTCTATGCTTCGTTCCATGGTTCTGATGTTATTTGTGCAAATATAGCTAAATAGTCCCAAATGAAAACATGTCCGGCACTAACCATGGCGAGAATATGTTCTATCGCGGGTTAGTGCCGGACACTTAAGGCGGAGTAGGGAGGACTACAATACTCCCTTTGAGGAGGGGAGAGTGTAGTTCCATACGTCACGGCGGACGGCCTGCTTGAGGGCGCGGGCAAAGGCCTTGAAGATGGCCTCGATCTTGTGGTGCTCGTTGTCACCGCGGGCCTGGACGTTGAGGTTCATGGCGGCGGCGTCGCTCAGGGACTTGAAGAAGTGCAGGAACATCTCGGTGGGCATCTCGCCTACCTTCTCGCGGTGGAACTCGGCGTCCCAGACGAGCCAGCTGCGGCCTCCGAAGTCGAGTACCACCTGAGCCATGCAGTCATCCATGGGGAGGGCGTAGCCGTAGCGCTCTATGCCGCGCTTGTTGCCCAGGGCCTTGCGGATGCACTCGCCCAGCACGATGCCGGTATCCTCAATGGTGTGGTGCTCGTCGACGTTGAGGTCACCCTTGACCTTGATGGTCAGGTCCATACCTCCGTGACGGCCTATCTGCTCGAGCATGTGGTCAAAGAATCCCAGGCCGGTGCTGATATCGCACTTGCCGGTGCCGTCGACATTGAGCTCAATCAGGATGTCGGTCTCCTTGGTGACGCGGTGGGCCGATGCCTGACGCTCACCTGCAAAGATGAACTCGGCGGCCTTCCACCAGTCACGGGTGCAGAGGGAGCATGCGGCTTTCTGCTCGTCGGAGAGTCCGTCGGCGCTGTCCTGCAGAAGGATGGCGCGGCAGCCCAGGTTGCGGGCAAGCTCCACGTCGGTGGCGCGGTCTCCGATCACGTAGCTGGCGCTCAGGTCATATTCATCGGTCATATACTTACCGAACATGCCGGTGCCGGGCTTGCGGGTGGGCGCGTTGTCCTGCGGGAAATGACGGTCAATGAGTATGTCACTGAACTCTACGCCTTCACCTTTAAGGGTGTTCAGTATGAAGTTCTGGGTGGGCCAGAAGTCGGCCTCGGGGTACGATGAGGTGCCCAGACCGTCCTGGTTCGATGCCATCACGAACTCAAAGTCGGTGTGGTCGCGAAGGAACGAGAGGGCGCGGAATACTCCAGGTACAAACTCCAGCTTGTCAAAGCTGTCAAGCTGCTCGTCGGACGGCTCTACTACCAGCGTGCCGTCACGGTCAATGAATAAAACCCTTTTTTTCATATTTGTTTTTTTACGTATCCGTTAACATCCAGCCGTTCAAACGGCTGGCTACCCCTATCATGTGCCTAAAGGCACGGATTAAAACGCTTTCAGAGCTTCCAACAGCGCATTGTTTTCGGCTATTGTACCGATGGTTACGCGGAGGGAGTTGCCGCATAGGGCTATCTTGCTGCGGTTGCGGACTATGATGCCCTGGTCAACAAGATAGTTGTAGGTGGCGGCGGCATCCTTGACGCGGGCCAGGAAGAA
Organism: Bacteroidaceae bacterium; assembly: GCA_045131955.1. Classification (GTDB taxonomy): domain Bacteria; phylum Bacteroidota; class Bacteroidia; order Bacteroidales; family Bacteroidaceae; genus Colenecus. Next base: position 5,810 of record JBGURN010000114.1, on the reverse strand, counting down.
GTTGGCGTCGGACGGATATACCTTGACGCAGCAGTCCAGCTTGGCGAACTCGGCCATGAGGCGGGTGCGCTCTCTGAGGATCGACTCAACCCAACCCTGCACGCGGCCGTACTGCATGACCTCCTCCATGGCGCGCTGCTGTGTGAGCAGGTTCACGTTGTAGGGATACTTGACCTTGTTCATGATGCCTATGATCTCGGGCTGCGCGAACGCCATGCCCAGACGTATGCCGGCCATTCCCCATGCTTTGGAGAATGTCTGCAGCACAATCAGGTTGGGCCTTGAAGCGAGCTGTCTCAGGTACGAGGGCACGCCTGCAAAGTCTATGTAGGCTTCATCGACAATGACAATTCCGTCAAAATTGTCAAGCACCTTTTCAATCACGGTGCGGTCTATGTTGTTGGCGCTCGGGTTGTTGGGCGAGCAGAAGAATACCAGCTTGGTGTTGGCGTCAATGGCCTCAAAGAGCTTATCGGCACTGGGCTGGAAGTTCTCATCCATGAGCACGCGGCGGTACTCCACACCGTTGATATCGGCACAAACGCCGTACATGCCGTAGGTGGGCTCAATGGCCACTGCGTTATCTACGCCGGGGTTGCAGAATATGCGGTACATGAGGTCGATGGCCTCATCGCTGCCGTTACCCAGGAATATGTTCTCAGTGGGAACACCCTTGATGTCGGCTATACGTATCTTGAGGTCACGCTGCAACGGGTCCGGATAACGGTTCACCGGATCGTTGTAGGGGTTCTCGTTGGCGTCCAGGAACACCTTGGCATCCTTGCCCTGATACTCGTCGCGGGCCGATGTGTAGGGGCTCAGGCTCCAGATATTAGGACGAACTAATTGTTTAAGCTCTTTCATATTTATGTGTTAATTGAGAATTGAGAATTTAGAATTGAGAATTAGCCATGCGGGGCGTTATTCCCAATAAAAAACCATCAATTCTCCATTCCCATACAATTCTCAATTTTCAATTCTCAATTCTCAATTCTCAATTACCGCCAGTCGGAGTGTTACTGCATTCTTGTGTGCATCCAGGCTCTCGCCGGCTGCCATAGTCTCGATTACGGGACCGAGCGATGCCAGACCTTCACGTGACAGCTGCTGGAAGGTAATCTTGCGCATAAAGCTGTCCAGGTTGACACCGGAGTAGGCCTTGGCGTATCCGCTGGTGGGCAGTGTGTGGTTGGTGCCCGATGCATAATCGCCTGCACTCTCGGGTGACCAAGGGCCGATGAACACGGAACCTGCGTTCACTACACGCTCTGCCAGTTCCTCTGCATTGGCAGTCTGTATGATCAGATGCTCAGGGGCATATTCATTTGTCATCTCGATGATCTCATCATCATTACGGAGCAGCACCATGCGGCTGTTCTCGAGTGATGCCTGGGCAATCTCGTTACGGGGCAGGAGAGCCACCTGACGGTCAACCTCGGCCTGCACCTTGGCTATGAGCTCATCGGATGTGGTGAGCAGGATCACCTGGCTGTCACGTCCGTGTTCTGCCTGTGACAGGAGGTCGGCGGCTACGAATGCGGGGTTGGCCTGGGCATCGGCAATTACCTCAACCTCTGACGGACCTGCGGGCATATCGATAGCCACATCCTTGAGCGATACAATCTGCTTGGCTGCGGTCACGTAGGGGTTGCCCGGTCCGAATATTTTGGATACCTTGGGTACGCTCTCGGTTCCGTATGCCATGGCTGCTATGGCCTGTGATCCTCCCAGCTTGAAGAATCGGTTCACGCCGGCTACCTGAGCGGCGTAGAGGATGGCGGGGTTGACGCGGCCGTCACGTCCCGGAGGGGTGCAGAGCACGATCTCGGAGCAGCCTGCGGTGCGGGCCGGGATGGCCAGCATGAGGACTGTCGAGAACAGAGGTGCGGTGCCTCCCGGTATGTAGAGACCTACCTTGGTGATGGGCACTGCCTTCTGCCAGCAGGTAACGCCGGGAGTTGTCTCGACCTTGCTCAGGGCGGGCTTCTGTGACTCGTGGAACTTGCGTATGTTCAGGGCGGCACGGTCAATGGCACTGCGCAGCTGTGCGGGTACAAGTGCAGCGGCCTCATCAAGCTCGGCCTGGCTTACGGCGAGTGAATCCAGCTGAACCTTGTCAAACTGGAACTCCAGTTCACGCAGAGCGGCGTCGCCCTGGGAGCGTACTTTATCAAGGACAGCCTGCACACGCTCGTAGAGACCCTCCACGCTCAGGGCAGGACGGCTCAACAACTGCTTCCACTCAGCCTTATTGGGATTCGTTAATATTTTCATATTCTTCTTTTTTTTACGTATCTGTAAACATCCAGCCGTTTAAACGGCAGGCTACCCGTATCATGTGCCTAAAGGCACAGAATATAGCCGTAGGCTTTGGATAATGGTAGCCAGCCATTTCAATGGCTGGGTTGCGTCCCAAACATTAGAGGATCATTTTCTCAATGGGGAGAACAAGTATGCCCTCAGCGCCTGCGGCCTTGAGCTTACCTATGATTTCCCAGAAACGTTTCTCGTCAAGTACGGTGTGAACTGAACTCCAACCCTTGGTGGCAAGAGGCATCACTGTGGGGCTCTTAATGCCGGGGAGCTCTGCGAGAACCTCCTTAAGCTGTGCATCGGGCACGTTCATCATGATGTACTTCTTACCCTGGGCAGCCTTCACAGCGTCAAAGCGGAACAGGAGCTCCTCAAGGATAGCCTTCTTCTCGTCGCTCATATTGGGGTTGCCTATAAGGAGAGCCTCGGACTGCATCACGATCTCAACCTCACGAAGGTTGTTGCTTACCAGGGTCGAGCCTGAGCTTACAATATCAAATATTGCATCGGCCAGACCGATACCGGGAGCGATCTCGACAGAACCGGTGATGACGTGTGTCTCGGCCTTGATGTTGTTCTTCTTGAGGAAAGAGGAGAGTATGCCGGGGTAGGAGGTGGCAATCTTCTTGCCGTTGAACCACTCCAGTCCCTGATAGTCGATGGCCTTGGGGATGGCAAGCGAGAGACGGCAGCGGCTGAATCCCAGACGCTTGATGATATCGGCCTTCTCGTTACGCTCTACGAACTCGTTCTCACCTACGATGCCTACATCGGCCACGCCGCCTGCAACAGACTGCGGTATGTCGTCATCGCGAAGGAAAAGAACCTCGACCGGGAAGTTGCCGGCCTGTACCAGAAGTGTTCTCTTGGACACTCCCAAACTGATTCCTGACTCCTGGAGGAGCGCCATTGTCTCATCGTAAAGGCGTCCCTTTGACTGTACTGCTATTCTCAACATATCTTTCAAGTTTTAATTATTCAAACAAAAAAAGGCTCACCGTGTATCGGCAAGCCTTATGTATATATACGCCATTCATAGCCTACCGATTAGGATCTGCAGGTATGATGATGGTGGTATGTTGCTGTATATTGTCTCATTTCGGGTGCAAAGTTAAGAGGTTTATTTGTTATTTGCAAACCAATCGGTTGGTTTTTATGTAAGGCCTTTTTGATACTCTATGGCCCTATGATTTGTCAACCTAATAAAAAAGGTGTATCTTTGCAGCGAAATCCCGTAATTCCAGTCGACTATGGAAGAAACGAAATACAACGGGCCGGAGATGAACGTCAGGAAACTGCTTGTTTTGCTACTAACTGCGGCTTTGATATTAGTTCTTTTTTTGACCAAAGGCCGTAATCGGAATTCAGTCATGGAGGAAGAGGAGACTGCGCAATCTCCCGTTGAATACCTCTATATCTCACCTTTTGATTCCCTGTTCCGTGCATATGCCGACAGCGTATGTGACTGGAAAATGCTGGCTGCCATAGCCTACGTGGAGTCCAGGTTTGATACAACTGCGCGCTCCGGAATGGGTGCCCAGGGCCTGATGCAGATCATGCCGTCCACCTACCATCACATACTCGCGCGAATGGGTATGGCCGATACCATGGCGCAGAACGTGGATCTTGATGTCAGGGTAGCCGTACGTTATCTTGACGATTTGAGTAACCTTTTCAGTTTCATTAATGAGAACGAAAGAATAAACTACATACTGGGCAGCTATAACGGCGGCTCGAATCACATCTTTGATGCAATGCGAATTGCACGCAAAAAAGGCATTAACCGCTACAACTGGAACAGTCTGGCACCGGTGCTGAGCTCCCTGACAGACCCCGAGGTCTATGGTGACAGCGTATGCCTTTACGGAGCCTGGGACGCAACCGAGACTCTCAACTATGTTAAGCGCGTCACGCGCAAGTATAAAGAATATACAAGCCAGGAACTTCTGTTCAAGGCTTACGAGAAATTAGCAGAAAACAACAAGGAATGAGATACATCATTACTATTGACCAGCGCACGTCATCATCAAAGGCGCTGCTGTTCGATGAAAAGCTGAATCTTAAGGATCATAAGATAATCCCCCATCGTGTCAACCATCCCCGTGAGGATTGGGTTGAGGCCGATGCGGAGGAGATATATGCCAATACAGTCGAGGCTATACGCCAGCTGAACGTTTCACAGTATCCCGATGCCACATTCTCCGTATCGATAGTAAACCAGCGCGAGACCGTGGTGCTTTGGGATAAGAACACCGGCAAGCCCGTCTATCCCGCAGTCATGTGGCAGTGCCGTCGCGGCGCCGCCTTCTGTCAGGAACTTATAGACAAGGGTTATGAGGCTACCATCAAGGAGCGTACGGGCCTTATTCCCGATACCTATTTCTCCGGTAGCGGCGTGAAATGGATCCTTGACAACATACCAAGTGTAAGGGAGCGTGCCGAGAGGGGCGATGTAATCCTGGGAACCATAGATACATGGCTTATCTGGAAACTCACACACGGCAAGGAGCATGTGACTGACTACTCCAACGCCTCACGTACACTCCTCTTCAATATCAACGACCTGGAGTGGGATCCCGATATACTGCGCGTGTTCACCATCCCCGCCTGCATGATGCCTGAGACCAAACCCTCGGACAGCGTGTTCGGCGAGACCGATATAGAGGGCATCCTGCCTGCTCCCGTTCAGATAGCAGGCGTGCTGGGCAACTCGCACGGTGCCCTGGTGGGCCAGCTCTGCTTTGAGCAGGGTGCCGGCAAGACCACCTACGGTACTGGTTCATCGGTCATGTTCAATGTAGGTGACAAGCCCGTTCCCGCACCTAACGGCATGGTCTGCTCCGTGGGCTATTCCATGTTTGACCAGACCTATTACGTGGTTGAGGGCCACGTCCATTCATCGGGAGCGGTGCTGGACTGGATAACTGAAAACATGCGTCTGGTGGATTCGGCCGATGACACTCAGACATTGGCACAGAGCGTTCCGGACAACGGTGGCGTTTATTTTGTACCGGCGTTCAATGGTCTGGGTTCCCCCTGGTGGGTGCCCGACGCCAAGGCTATGATAACCGGACTCACCATGCAGGCAACCCGCGCCCATGTGGTAAGGGCCGCCCTTGAGTCAATCGCCTATCAGGTGGCCGATGTAGTGGAACTGGCCATGCGCGGTCTCACCACCCCGTTGAGGGAACTCTGCATTGACGGTGAATCGGCCAAGAATGATTTTCTCATGCAGTTCCAGGCCGATATCCTGGGATTCCCCGTAAAGCGTCTGGGACTCGAGGAAGCATCAGGTCTGGGCTCAGCCATACTGAACTGCTGCGCCTGCGGAATATTCACCTCGGTTGACCAGATAAAGGAGGTACGCAAGATCAGTGAGATCTGCCTCCCTGAGATGAAACCCGACGAAAGGATAAAGAACCGCCAGGGCTGGCTCCAGGCCGTCCATGCGGTGATGCTGGCAGCAAAACGGAATTGAGAATTGAGAGTTGAGAATT
>JBGURN010000113.1:0-2342 GCA_045131955.1 Bacteroidaceae bacterium | reverse complement strand
CCGATCTTTCCACAGATGACATAGTTGATGAGGTCAGCAAACTCATTGATGATCATGATACCGCAGAGTAAAATCTGCGGTATTTTTATACCCTGTACCCTGTTGCCTGTACACTAAAAAACTGTGCCCTGACCACTCATCACTTCAAAAAGGAAGATGCCCATGAAAAAGTCATGCAAATACTGCGGGCGTATCCACGATATATCCTACATATGCCCGAAGCGGCCGAAGAAGATATGGCGAGGAAACAAGCAGACCAAGGAAAAATTCAGGAACACTGCCGCATGGCAGAGTATGCGGGACAGTATCAAGTTCCGTGATATGAATTTCTGTCAGATCTGTCTCAAAGAAGGAAAATACATCTCGCAGGGGCTTGAGGTACACCATATCACACCCCTCTGCGCAGATTACGATATGCGGCTGTGCCGCACCAATCTCATCACGCTGTGCAGCGTGCACCATAAGCAGGCAGATGCCGGGGAGATATCCGCCGACGAGCTGCGTGCGATAGCGATGCAGCGTGAGGATGAGGTTATGACATATACAGGATAGGAGGAAGACCGATGTATAACGGCGGCATAAAGCTTGAACTTGCAGAAAGCACAAGCACGGTCACCATAGACACGATACAGAGATATGATGTGTCGTATACCACGGAGAGCGAGAGCTTCGAGATGTATGACTACTCCACGCACACATCCTATAAGGGCGACAGATTCAGGGCAGATATCACAACAGGCGTGATGTCTCTGAACGATATGAAAACACTGCGAAACTTTCTTCTCAGGAAGAAGGAATTCACTATGTACTGCCCGGAATATCCGAAGATCGTTGACGGCCAGACCGTGACAGGCGGTATATCTGTGCGGCTCACATCTCTGTCACAGCCTCTTGAACTGGCAAACTACGGACGGGTATACTACCGTCTGACTTTCTCGGTCGAGGCTATAGAGCTTGACAACAACACGGGAGGTTATCTTTAGCGGCCTTTCGGTAACATTCGGCAGCGGTCAGGCCGCTGTCACGACACAGGATATAAGCGATGTGAGGATATCACGCTCGATAAGCGGCATGGGCCTGAGCGGGATATGCATCACGTCGCTTTCGTTTCAGACGATGTATGATATGGCTCTTGTCGGCACGGCGGAGCTCACTAAAGCAAACGGTCTCGGCAGCCTACCGGATTTCTATATAGACCGCCGAAGCAAACGAAACGGCGTATGGACGGTGGACTGCTGCTGTAGGGCGGCATTTCTCGATACGCCTATAGACGGCATAAGCAAGATAAGCGGTAAGTATCAGACATCATCCGTCATCGACCGCATGAAGCTCGTGTGCGGACTTGACACAGTACAGCTGCCATCATCGTTCCCCTCTCAGCTCGAGCCGGACAGCATAGACGGCAAGACATATCAGAGCTTTCTGCAGGAGGTATCCGAGGCATACACGGGATTTTTCTATATCACATCCGGTAGGTCGCTGAACTTTTTCTCTCCGCCGAACGGTACATACACAGAGGACTGTGCTCCGACAGAATACAGCAGCCCTGCGGTAGGTGCGGACTTCACATACGGCACGGTCAGTGTCAGCAACGGCAGAGAGAGCGGCAAGGTAGGCAGCAGCCTGCCCGTGCTCGAGATCAATAACGACTTCGCCCTGGCGGACAGTCAGAGCATAGGTTATTATATTACCGTGACATCGTTCAGCATGACTGACTTTTCCGTGCGGATCGTATACAACACAATACTCACACCATTCTCACGCATACTCATAGACAGCGTGTACTATCTCATCACATCGGTATCGGCCCGTGTGGTCGGCGGTGAGATATGGCAGGATGTGAGTGCAGCACTGCCGCAGACGGGGGAGATAAGCCGTAAGGGAGCCATGCAGCGCAGACTTGATGATATGGTGAGCACGAACAGGACATACGGCACCATAAAAACCGCTTATCAGAACTTCATGGCCGTGTCAAATCAATCGGGAGTGTGATAGAATGAGTTTTCCTATTCTGCCGAAGGTGTATGAGAGCGGCATTGCAGAAACAGGCATCACGGCTCTGGTCAACGACCGGAACACACAGCTTAAAGTACCATGGGAAGTATCAACAACAGGCAACAAGAATATTGAGTGGCTTGTTACCGATGATAATGGACAGCAGTACAAGATCACCGTTCCTGTCGTGATAGCCGTGAGCGGTGGAAGTACGACCGTGACATATACCAAAGGGACATATACAAGGGCGGTGGTGACTTAATGGAGATTATAAAGGCGAGTTTGCTGGCGGCGCTACAGCAAGACGGCGGAGGGGACTCAAATTTAGGAAGTACAACATTTATTGC
>JBGURN010000112.1:0-7776 GCA_045131955.1 Bacteroidaceae bacterium | reverse complement strand
AATCTTGTCAACAACTACTGAACCGTCGCTCAGTGTGGTCTTGCGGATGATGATCTCACCCTGCTTGAAGGAGTCAATCTCTACACCGGCAAGGTTGTAGTACTGAACGCGAACCTCACTGGCCGATGCATCGGCGAATGTGATCAGATCCTCAAGCTTAGCCTCCTGAGTCTGGATGGCGGCTGCATAGTCATAGTTTGCATCAAGACCGCGCAGACGGAGGATGAAGTATCTGATATCAAACTCGCTGTTTGACTGTGAAGTCTGGTTGATCTGGAACTTGATGTCACCTGCTACCATTATTGAATCCTGACCTACCTCCTTGTAGTTCCACTTCTTATTGCCTGCCCATTTTTCACCGATATTACCTGACAGGTTGACTGAATCAGTCTGGAAGGTGAAGTTCACACCTGAGGTCTGGTTCTGAGCATAGAGTCCGAACCAGTAGTAACCCTGAGGCAGACCGGCGATTGTTGTGGTGATGGTACCACGAGCCTGAGGTGTTCCTCTCAGACCGCCTGCGAATGCATGACCGTCGATATCCCACTCGATGAAGCCGTCACCCTCACCTACCTTAACGGTTGTAGGAGTCCAGCTACCACCGGTGCTGCTGATTGTCCAGCCCGGGAATGCGGTTGTATTATCACCTGACTTGATACGCCACTTGCCGTCGCTGTTCTTCTCCATGTCACGGTCTACCTGAGCCTCGTTGTACAGGAAGTAGTTGGGGATAAGGGCGCTTACGTTAAAGTTCTGCATCTTAGCAATCTTCTCGGCATCGGCCTCATTGTAGATCTTGAGGATCTGCAGGATAGCAGCCTCGCGGAGTACGTTCTCAAGCTCTACGTCTCTTACCTCAAGAGCCTCTACAACGGCCTTGATGCTGTCCTTCTTGCCACCGAACTGGTAACCCAGGGTATCGGCAAGGGCGAACAGCTCCTTAGCCTGACGGCTGAATGCAATCACACCGTCTACCTTTGACAGATAACCGTTGATACCCTCGCAGAGGTCTAAGTAACCTGCGGTGTACTCAGCGTCGGTCGGGGTGATCTGGTCGAATGCGGATGCTACTGAATATGCACCCTCAAGAGTTGCATACTCTGTGTATTCCTTATGAGCATTCTCTGCGGCCAGGAGAGCCTCGGCCTGAGCAAGTTTGGTATCATACTTGCCCATCAGTTCAAGACGGGTATCAAGTGCCTTGATGGCATCCTCAAAGCTGGCTATAGATGCTGTAATCTCCGATGTCGTCTTGGCAGAGCAGTCATAGTCCTCATTCTCCTCGGCAAGAGTCTCAAGAGCTATGAAGGCGGCAAGGTCAGTGTAACCAAGGGTATCGTCATCAAACTCGGCGAGCTTGGCAATCACCTTGTCATAGGTGGTGTAGAACAGGTCTACGGTATCCATGCGGAGCTGCATGTCAGCTGTTGCAGCCTTAACCAGAGATGTGGTTGCATCATACTGGCTCGGAGCGGTGCTCTGCCAGTTCTCGTACTGGGCAATGATACCCTCAAAGTTGGTGTAGTCAGCACCACGGTACTTGTCAGCATCAGCTGATGCAAGCTTAGCCTTGGCATCGGAGATGGCCTTGTTCAGCTTGATTACATATGAATATGAGAGGCCCAAACCCGGAGTGATGTTGAAGTCGGTCATAAGCATACCGCCGTAACTCTTGGCGTTTCCGCTCTCACCCATAGCTGCAACCCACTCTATTACGTAGTAGTCCTGCTGAGTGATGGTGAAGGAGAATGAGAAGGGCTCATTTTCCCAGTCAGGCTGTGCACCGTTTGACTTCTGGATGTTACCTGACTTGGCAGCGATTGAAGGTACGAATGTTCCGAGAGAAATCTTGTCTTCATCAGCTACAGGGTTGAGCTGCGGGTTGGCAGATGCGCTGCGCGGATAGATGTAAACTGAGATGGGCACCTCAGGTGTGTAACCGTCCCAGTTGGCGGCCCTGAAGTTCAGATTGTATGAACCGGGGTTCAGCTTGAGTGTAAGGGTATCGGTATCGTTGATGCCGTAACCGTAGAACAGGTGACCACCATCCTCGCTGCCTCGAGCCGACAGGTAGATTCCGATCTTTGTATTGCCATTAGCTGCGCTCGGATTAGTCGGATACATACGGGACTTTGTTTTGGTTACATAACCCTTACCCTTTTCAAAGTTGGTGTTGCCGTCCCAGATGATAAGGCCCTCAGGTACGCACTGCTCATTAGCATGAGGATTAGCAGCAAAGTTAGATGCGAATATGGGCTGAGGATTGGGATCCGGGTTGGTATCTATTGTACCGAACTCGTAGTTCAGGGTCGGGTTAGGAACGCGGTATGCTGTACCTGCACCCTTCAGGTTGATGAACTCGAACAGATAGGTTCCGTTCAGGTCCTTATTCTTGGCCTTATCGGCAGCTGAACGTACGAATGTTGCGGTTGAGTCATTGGTGCCATAGCTACTTACGGTCCAGATTTCCTTCACACCTGACTTGGTAACGCGAAGGAATGCCTTCTCGGATGTCTCTCCGATGTTGTCAAACTCAATGAGTCTGGACATGCCGACTGTGATGCTGTCAAAGCTGGTAAGGCCGAATGAACCGTTCTCAAAGGGTACCTTCTGAACAACAGGAGGAACATCCTTAATGGAGGTAACAAGCTTACCATACTTGTCGTACATAATGTTGGGGTTCAGCTTTGAAGTCTCATTGCTGAAGTTCTTGACAGTCTTGCCGGCTGCAACCCAATCAGCGTCGAGGGCGCAAGGATAGGTCTTACCGGTATACTTAAGGCATATCTTGTCGTTATCGACAGGATTCACAAACGAAACGAGTATGGAATCGTAGAAATCGAAAGGATTCTTATCACCATCAATATCAGCTGACCACATGTACATGTAGCCGTCATCATGATATTCGGCCGATGCAATGTCAACAGGATACCAACCGGCAAGATCTTCATCACCGTAGTAACCGTATACGCTGAAATAGCGGCCGGGGAGCTCAACAGCTGCAATACCGGTCTCAGCAAAGGCAGCCTTGGCAAGATCCTTAAGGTTGGTCTCATAACCAAAGTCTACACGGATCATGTTATCGGTATGCTCTACACCACCGATCCATGACTTGGTAAGGGAGATGTTATCAATCTCGAACTCAGTACTATCAGATGCGAATGACAGACGTACAAAGAACTTATCGGGCTGCTTGATGTAGTTGTAGGTCTTGCCGTCTACATTCCAGGTCCACTGGCCCGATGCCCAGTAGTAACCGTCACCGTATACAAAACCGTCGGCGATAGAGTCATTTAGGTAATAGGTCATGAAGGTAACCTTCTCCCAGGTGCCATTGAATGACTTCTTTTCATACTCAAACTTGGCAGAACCGTTCTTGGTATCTATGGAGAAAGGCTTCTCAGAGTTATAATGTCCACGCATTACATCGGCATAGAATGTGGGAGCGGTCTGGGCAAGCTGTCTGGCCTTGATGTAAAAGGTAAGACGATATGAGGAGTTGTCCTGGATGTCAAGACCACGGACGAACAGGTCGCGACGGTAGCGCTCGGTTACGCCGTTGCTGTAACCATCTGCACCCTCGGCAGAGCCTGAAGTATAACGGAAGTAGTACTCACCGCCATCTTCACCGTACTTGTTAAAAGCATCAGCACGTTGAGGGTTACCTCCATCAGCTACAAGACCGTAACGGTCACCATTAAATCTGCCCTCTGCCTTGTCAGTAGCATTGTTTGTGGGAACCACGGCATTCTTAAGGATAAGAATAGAGTCTGTTCTTACACCGGCTATCTTCCAGCTGTCAGAGCCGTCATAGATATCCTTGCTTGACTGGTTGCCAGTACCCTGTAAAGAGTAATAAGTAAGCTCGGTTATTCGGCCGCGCTCCTCATCCTGCCACTGTCGCCACGCTTCTTCGGCGGTAATGCCTTCCTGGTTAGGCTCAAAATCCTGAATGAACACTACTTGGGGATCCTCATCAGTAACTTGGGGTCTTTCTTGGGAAACAACTGGTATAGACGCCAAAACAGACCCCATCATCAAGAAGTAAAATTTCTTCATGTGAAATAGGTTTAGGTTAATAAAAATAAATATTTAAGTAAGTAAAATAAAGGACTTACGCATTAACTGTTCAGTGGAGCAAAAGTAAGGATTTTTATGACTTTGAGGTTATTTGCCGAAGGGCAAAAAACGTTGATTAACGTTATTTAAACAGAGTTGGGCAAAAGAATGAAAAAGAGAACCGGCGGATGGTTTTTCCCACCCGCCGGTTCATTAGGATATTACTTTATAAAGCTTACTTTACAAGTATCTTCTCAACCAGACGATCACCGTTAGCGAACTCTGTAACCTTGATTACAATAGAGCCAGCCTTAGGAGCATCAATCTGGATTCCGTCAATGCTGTAGAAGCTTACTGCAACAGCCTCAGCCTCAGCGTCAACGAATGTCAGGAGAGCATTGAGGTTGGTCTGCTCCTCAGCTGCAGCGGCAGCGTAGTCAACGCCATCAATCTTAGCCTTGAGCTTGAGTGACCAGTTGTCAAGTCTTACCCATGAGTTGAAGCTAGGTACTGAGAGGTTGATAGAGAGCTTACCATCAGCAACAGCAATGCTGTCAACGAAAGCGTTAGCTGCATCAGGAGCCTTATCGGACTTAACAGCAGGAGTCAGTGAGTAAACTGAATCACCAGCCTGAGCAAATGTTACAGCTCCGTTACCGGCATCCTGATCGTAGTTATAACCAACACCGAGCTCGTACAAACCTGCAGGCAGGTTAGTAATCTCCTGAGCAATTGTTACAGCGGTGCTCCAGTCAAGACCCAGATATGCCTCAAATACAGGAGCCTTAGGCTCTCTCCAGTCGATTGTCTCTGAACCGGCATGAGCGTTACCACCATTTGCAGTAATCTTCCAACCCGGGAATGCAGTTGTATTGTTGGTTACTCTCAGGTGCCAACGATCATGAGGAGTACCCCACTGATAGTTGTACCACTGAAGCTCACCGTCAGGATTGTCATCAGACTTAACTGATGCTGCGGTGTACATGTTGAAGTTGCGGATAAATGAGGTCATGTCGATAGGAGCACCCTCTGCAATATTACCCTCAGCAAGAGCGTTCAGTATAGAGATCTTGATAGCTGACTTGTAGATCTCGGCGATCTCAACATCATCAGATACCAGATTAGCAATGCGCTCCTCGATGTCAGCCTTGTTAGCCTCGGGGAATTCAACGCCCTGTGTTGTAGCAAGAGCTACGAGAGCCTTAACGCGAACGGTTGATGACTCAACACCTGATACATATGAATCATATGCCAGAGTTGCATCGGCAACAGCCTTCTTGGCAGCGGTCAGATCAGCATCTGAAGTACCAACTACATCAAAGTCTACGTTAGCCTCATAAGCGGCAACCATGTCAGCATAAACCTGCTCTGACTCAAACTTCTTGGAATCGATAAGAGCCTTGGTCTTAACGAGCTGAGCCTCAAAGTCGCTGATAAGCTTTCTGCGGGCATCGAGAACTGCGATAGCATCCTTGATCTGCTTTGAAACACCCTTGATAGAATCATCAGTCATGGCGTTGGCCTTAAGAGCCTCAACCTCAGATGACAGGTCGGCGAGTGCAATGAATGCAGCCAGATCCTGGTACTGAATCAGATCGTCATCATCATAGAGAGCGAGAGTATCGATAGCAGCATCGTTGTCCTTTCTCATCTGGTCAACAAGAGCAACGCGATCATTCAGAGCCTTGAGAGCAGTGTTCAGTTCAGCTGTAACTGCATTATAAGCGCTGGGCTTGGTATCGGTGAAGTCCTTATACTCATTGTACTTAGCAGCAGTTGCATTGTAAACAACGCCGGTGTAGTCGTCAGCATTATCATCACACTTCTCAAGGAGTGAAGTGATAGCACCAAGACTCTTCTGCAGGCTGCTCAGGTAAGGATAACCGATTGAAAGGCTTGCGGGAAGCTCAACACCCTTCTTGGCGATATTCAGATACCACAGGATCTTACCACCCTGGTGTCCACCACCCCAAGAACCTTCGTTAGGAAGTGAGAATACGAGTCTGTAAGAACCGGCAGCGAGAGTAGCATAAAGAGTATCATTGCTAACCTCTGTAATCTCACCACCTTCACTGGGCTTGTATCCGCTGGCACCACGGTCTCTCAGAATATCCTTAGAACCGTCAGGATTGATCAGGTAGGTTACCTCACGGCAGTCATCATTCCATGAACCCTTCTGGCAACCGGTCATACCGTAAGTGATAACGTAATCAGCTGCCTCAGGAACAATGAAGTCATAGAACAGCTTAGCGCACTTGGTCTCGTTGTTCTCGGCACCGCACTGCTGGCCATAAAGACCCCACATGAGACCTCTGTTGTAAAGACCAGTGAATTCTGCTATCTTAGATGCGCAGTACTCGCTGGTGAAACCGGCAGTTACATTGCTTTCGCAAGTGAACTTGGTAGCCTCTCTACCTGAGAAGTTAACCATATCAAGAATGCCCTCAGGAACATTAACCTCACCGAATGAGTAGTTGATTACATCATTCTTGGCGTAGTTGGTAGCCATACCCTTGATACCGCAGAGTGTGAATGTGTAGTCACCACTCAGAGGAGTATTGTACTTATCCTGACGAGTGAATGTCAGAACAGAGTCGGCATTTGCTGTGGGCAGCCAGAACTCAGTAACACCAGACTTCTCAACCTTAAGGAGAGCATATTCTGAAATCTCTCCAAGAGCGTCAACAATCAGGTCGTTACGTGAGAACTTGAATGACATGGTCTTGATTGTGCCGTCAAGCTGGAATGAACCTCTCTCATACTCAGGCTGAGTCATTACAGGAGGAAGGTTCTTCATTGAATAAACATACTCACCGTACTGATTGTAATGGATGTTGGGGTTAAGCTTTGAAAGCTCATTGCTGAAACCGGTCAGTTTCCTGCCGTCCTTGATCCACATTGAATCAATTGCATTGGGGTACAGTTTTCCGTTATACTTAAGGCAAAGGTCAGCTTTGTCTACAGGGTTTGTGAAAGAAACAAGTACTGAATCATAGTTTGAGAAGGGGTTCTTTTCACCTTCAATATCCTTGGACCACATGTACATGTAACCGTCATGGTGATACTCGGCTGAAGCAATCTCAATAGGCCACCAACCGGATTCATCACCATCAGCATAATGACCGTATACGCTGAAGTAATCACCGGGAAGCTCAATGGCATCAATACCAGTCTTGGCTAAAGCTGCCTCAGCAAGGTCCTTGAGGTTTGTATCGTAACCGAAGTCAACACGAATCATATCGTCAACATGCTCAATACCGGCAATTGTAGACTTGGTGATTGTCAGGTTATCAACATAGTAGTTTGTACTATCTGATACAAAGGCAAGACGTACAAAGAAGTTGTCAGGCTGCTGGATATAGTTGAAGTCTCTTTCGGGAGTGTGAAGAGTCCAAGCGTTATTCCAATAGTAACTTGCAGTGTACATGTATCTGTCAGCGATAGAGTCATTCAGATAGTTAGTCATGAATGTAACCTTCTGCCACTCACCTGTGAAATCCTTATCCTCCATTACCATCTCGAATGCATCGTTATGCTCGTAAGGATGCTTGTCCTTATCATATGATACATAACCCATTGAGAAAGGCTTCTCTGAGTTGAAGTAACCACGCATCATGTCAAGATGGAACTTAGGCTTTGTCTGACCAAAGCTCTTAACCTTGAGGAACAGGGTGATACGATATGAAGAGTTATCCTCAACATCGATACCACGGATGA
>JBGURN010000111.1:0-2618 GCA_045131955.1 Bacteroidaceae bacterium | reverse complement strand
CAGTTATGATCTTCCCACGACGATTCTTACAAGCCGTCGCATCGGGACCGGAACCGCCCAGACAGAAAAGCTCACCCGTACCTATGAGAACAGCGTTTCTACGTCTAAATATGTTCTAGGTGTTGTAACGGAAGAGTCAATCGTAAAGGAGGGGGACGGAAATCTGGAGCTTTCCTGGAAAGAAAAGTCGGTCAATACGTATGATAGCTATTTTCGTCCATTGACGAACAAGCGCTATGTGGGGCGGTACAATACCATTATACTCCATCCTATTACAGACACCCTTGTCCGTTATGCCAATTCGAATGGAATAAATAGTGATAATCCAGTTGTCCTTAACCGGGAAGATCTGGAAGAGCAGGAAGCGCCGGAAGGCCCGGAGGACCCAGAAGAGCTAGGAAGCCCCGCTACTCATATTACTCCGATTGGTGATCTTGAGCACTACGATGCTACCAACTTAGTATCCGAAACGCAGTGGATGTACGATGTCTGTGGCAATGTAATCTCCGAGAAGTCCGCATCATATGGAGCGACGGAGTTTATCGGCAACACCTACACTTATGACAGTGACGGGCGTTATCTTCTCACCAAGACGGATGCGCTTGGCCATACGACCACCTACAGCGGCTACAATAAGTTCGGCAAGCCGACAACCGTAAAGGACTATCGGGACCGGACCACCACGTACACCTATGACGCTTGGGGCAATCTCGTCTCCACAACATATCCTGATGGCACGGTTGAGCAGACCACAGCTGCCTGGGGAGGTACAGGTCTTTATACGGTTACAAGTACGGCTACGGGGAAACCGGAGACAGTCATCCACCATGACGCCCTTGGCCGTGAAATCCGGAGTGGCGTCAAACGCTTTGACGGTCAGTGGCAATGGCTAGCCAGGGAATACGACAACAAAGGCCGCCTGTCAAGGACATCGCTGCCATATCGCGGCACCACAGCTGCCTATTGGAACACCTATGCGTATGACGAATACAACCGTCCCGTATCTCTGACCGAAGCATCCGGGAAGACCTCCACGTGGTCATACAGCGGAACCAGCGTAACGACTGTAAAAGACGGCATCACCTCCACCAGCACGACGGATGCAAACGGGAATGTCATCAGCGTGACAGATGCTGGCGGGACCATAACATATACCCTCCGAGACGATGGCCAACCGTCAATAATAACGGCTCCTGGGAACGTAAGCACCACCTTTACCTATGACGACTATGGCCGTAGGACGGAGATGGTCGATCCAAGCGCAGGTACACAGACCGATGCCTATGTCTGGAATAGTGATGGTTCTTCGGAGATCACCCATACCAACCCGAATGGTACAGTAAAAACCTATAAGGATAAATATGGCAGGACCACGCTGGTGGAACGTCCGGGAGAGTATAACACGTCTTACACATATAACTCTTATGGCCTTCTGTCCACTGAGCAGTCAACAAATGGGACAGGTATGGAGTATACGTATGATGGGCTCGACCGTGTTGTGACAACTAAGGAAACTATCCCCGACGGGAAGTATCTCAGAAAGGTATACAACTATGGAACAGCCAGTGTTCTTAACAGCGTCCAGTATATCTCTCAAGCGGGGCCGATAACAACCGAGTCATATACATATAGCAACGGTCACAATACGGGTGTCTCTCTTCCGGATGGCACGTTAGTCTGGAGTCTTACCAGCGAGAACGACCTTGGAATGGCGACTGCTATTACCAGTGGAGACATCACACGAGAGTACGGTTTCACGGCTTTCGGAATGCCCACATACAGACGGATGGACGGCGGTGACTTGCAGGACTTCACGTACAACTTCGATGTCTCTACAGGTAATCTTCTATCCAGAAGCGATGGCGTCAACGGGCAGGCGGAGACCTTCGGTTATGACAATCTGAACCGCCTTGTCGCTATCGGCAGCCGCCAGATAAGTTACGACAGCAAGGGTAACATCCTGTCCATGGATGGGGTGGGCGCCATGACTTACGGCAGCACGGCGCATCCTTACCGGATCACCATGCTTGCGCTGGAGGAGGACGGCCTTGTTCCGGACCGGCAGCAAAGCATATCCTATACCTGTTATAACCGTCCTTCCATCCTGACTGAAGGCGGCAGGAGTGCAGCGTTCACCTATAACGGTGACGGGGGCAGGGTGAAGATGTATGTCGCAGACGGTGTTACACAGGTGCTCTCGCGCTACTACATTGGTGGCTGTTACGAGTATGACCAGACCCAAAGTGGCAGCAAAGAACGCCTGTATCTTGGTGGAGATGCCTATTCTGCTCCGATGGTGCTCCAGCGCGAGAATGGTGGCTCATGGACGGCCTACAACATCGGAAGAGACTACCTTGGCAACATTACCCAGATAGCCACCTTGGATGGGACGCTGGTCGCCGAGTACAGCTACGACCCCTGGGGCCGTCTTCGCAATCCGGAGACACTGGAGATATATGCTTCCGGCAGTGAGCCCGAGCTCTTCCTCGGCAGAGGCTTCACCGGCCATGAGCACCTGACCTGGTTCGGTCTTGTGAACATGAACGCTCGCCTGTACGACCCTCTTCTCGGCCGCTTCCTCAGTCCCGATCCCTACGTCCAGGCTCCCGACTTTACCC
>JBGURN010000110.1:0-1597 GCA_045131955.1 Bacteroidaceae bacterium | reverse complement strand
TTGATCAGCGGCAAGAGTTTCTCCCGAAGCTTTTGCCCCATGTCGCGCGTACCGAAGTCCGTACCGTATTCAATGAATTTAAATTCTACCATAGCGATTCCAATTCTTCCGTTTCTACAAAAGCCTCGTTGTATTCCTCAGCAGCATCGGCACGGTGGTCTACGACCTGGTTGGGGTCGATCTCCTCGCCCGTGCCGATCTCCATATAGATGAGCGTTCCCTGCCAGAAGCCGTTCTCGATGACCGACGTCGCACCGTCCTTGATGATCAGTTTATGACGGCCGGAATGTAGTATAAACTCTTTGCCGATACTGTCCACAAGCCGGGAGGTGGTGTACAGTCCGAATCCCATGCCCTTGCCGTCGGTGATGGAGTCCAGCAGGCACAGCCTGAGCGCCTCTGCCTCGGTGACGTCTTTATATCGCTCATTCTCCGCCAGCGACGCCCTGATACCCATACCGTCATCGGCAATCAGGATGCGCAGCGTCTTCTGAGAATTGTCATATTGCGTCATAGCTGTACCCAGCGGTTTACCGGAGTGGATATGCACATTGTCCATCATCTCATACAGGCAGTAGCTCAGTGCCTGGAGCACACTGACTTCGATTTCGAAATGGGAGGTCATTGCCTTGACCACATCCCGATACACCGCATTCAACGTCTGAGCATCAAACACGTCGATAGAGACGTTTCCCGTTCCCTTGAAATACTTATCCAGAATAAAAGCTACGTCCATGACTATTTCTTTTTCGCTGCAAATTTAAGTTTTTTTTCTCACTCATCCAAACAAATCTTCGAAAAAATCTGCCCTTATTACTCAATAACCCAGCCTTATTGGACGATAAGGCTGGGTTATTGAGTAATAAGGGTGGGTTATTGGCGTTACTGTTTCGGTTCACCAATGTTAACCTCGGTATCCTTCTTCACGATACCGGCATCACCACCACCGAAGACATTACCTTGGATGTGTGCACCATTCAGTACGTTCACCTGAGTCCAGACAGTTGTTGCAAACTGAGTTGCATCTAATGTTGACATACCACGGCAAGCACCATACACCTCGCCGCCATAGTTCTGGTTATAGGTCCATCCTTTTTGGGTGTCGTTTGGCGTACCGATGGTCACAACACTCGTGCCGCCACCGATGTTGACAGTATTCTGCGACTGTCGGCCCGGACCGTTGTCAGGCTTGCCTTCAATATTGGCCTGACCAGGTTTATACGGATCATAGTCCTGAGTTGTCTTCAGAGGACCGACGCTACCCATCGAGCCGCCGCCATAGACGTTACGGTGGATGGTACCGCCCAGGATGTCAACCTGCGTAAAGCGCGTCACGGAACCAGATGTGTTGCTATAGCCCGTCTCTGGCACCATATCTGCGGCAGGGGTGTCATCCTTATATACTAATGTAGAAGTGTACTGACTGATACCCGAGCCGCCGCCATAGACATTGCCTCGGTGCAGCCACTGGTCGTGGCCGAGTTCTTCATTGATGGTCGGGAATATACTGGTCTTCAGCACATTCTCCCTATTGTATTTCGTGAAGGCCAAGCCAATCTCACCGCTGGTCACCGTTACATGGGCATCACGGCGCACG
>JBGURN010000109.1:0-7733 GCA_045131955.1 Bacteroidaceae bacterium | reverse complement strand
GGCCGATATACCCAGGCATGCAAACAACGATAATATGGTGAGTCCTATGCGTTTCATACGAACAAAGATACTGTAAATTAATTCTATTTGCTACATTTGCCGCCGAATTAAAAAACAGTGAACGATATGAAAGGATTCGTGACGATTTTGCTTCTTGTAGTGTCAAACATTCTGATGACTTTCGCCTGGTACGGCAACCTCAAACTCCAGGAGATGAAGGTGAGCACGGACTGGCCTCTCATTCTGGTCATCCTGGCTTCATGGGGATTGGCATTCTTTGAGTACTGTTTCATGATTCCCGCCAACCGCATAGGGTCCGATATCAACGGCGGCCCGTTCAACCTGGTTCAGCTCAAGGTAATCCAGGAGTGCATCTCACTGATTGTGTTCTCGCTTATCCTGGCGTTCTGCTTCAAGACACAATCTCTGCACTGGAACCATCTGGTTTCTTTTATATTTCTGGTGATCGCGGTGTTCTTTGCGTTCATCAAGTGAATTGAGAATTGAGAATTTAGAATTGAGAATTAAATCCAACGCACCTGCGTGGGATAAAAAAATCCAGCCGAGCTATCGACTGGATTTTTTGTTACGCAGGTTCTGCGTATTAATTCTCAATTCTCAATTCTCAATTCTCACTTGGACAGTTCTGCGTGCATGGAAGCGGCAGCGCGACGACCGTCACCCATAGCCAGAATTACGGTAGCACCGCCACGTACGATGTCACCACCTGCAAAGATTGTAGGTATTGATGACTGCATGTTGTCGTTTACGGCGATGGTGTTCTTGCGGCCCAGCTCCAGACCCTCGATTGACTTGGGAACGATGGGGTTGGGTGATACACCTACAGCTACGATTACCATATCGACATCGACTGTGATGGTCTCGCCGGTGGGAACCGGGCTGCGGCGGCCGCTTGCATCGGGCTCACCGAGTTCCATCTTCTCAAGTACAGCCTGCTTTACGCGACCGTTCTCGTCACCGATGTAACGGATGGGGTTGTGCAGTGTCAGGAACTCTACTCCCTCCTCCTTGGCGTGCTTAACCTCCTCAAGACGGGCGGGCATCTCCTCCTCGGAACGACGGTAAACGATCATGGCGCGCTCGGCACCCAGACGCAGGGCAGTGCGGACAGAGTCCATAGCGGTGTTACCGCCACCTACGATCATCATCTTCTTACCGAATGTTACGGGGGTATCGGACTCCTGGCTTGCGGCATCCATCAGGTTGACGCGAGTCAGATACTCATTTGATGACATTATGTTGATAAGGTTCTCACCCTCAATGTTCATGAAGTTGGGCAGACCGGCACCTGAGCCTACGAATATGCCCTTGTAATCCTCAGCCTCAAGTTCCTTTACGGTGATGGTCTTACCTACGATGCAGTCCTTAACGAACTTGACACCCATCTTCTGCAGGTTCTCGATCTCCACGTCAACGATCTTGTTGGGCAGACGGAACTCAGGGATACCATACTTGAGCACACCGCCGATCTCATGCAGAGCCTCGAATACGGTTACGTCATAACCGAGCTTGGCCATATCACCGGCGAATGAGAGGCCTGAAGGACCTGAACCGATGACTGCGATCTTCTTGCCGTTTGATGCTGCAACCTCAGGTACTGAGATGTTGCCGCTCTCGCGCTCGTAATCGGCAGCGAAACGCTCCAGATAACCGATGGCAACCGGCTTCTTACCCATCTTGAGGTGTATGCACTTGCTCTCGCACTGCTTCTCCTGCGGGCAGACACGGCCGCAGACAGCGGGCAGGGCGCTGGTCTTCTTGAGCACCTTGGCGGCAGCCAGGTAGTTACCGCGCTCGATATTCTTGATGAATGAAGGAATCTCGATGTTTACGGGGCAACCCTCCATACATGAGGGGTTGGCGCAGTCAAGGCAACGCTTGGCCTCCAGGAGAGCCTGCTCCTCGGTGAGACCCTGGTTAACCTCCTCCTTGCGGCTGTGACGACGGTAGTCAGGTGCCAGCTCGTTCATTACGCAACGCTCGATTACGGTACGCTCCTTGGGTTTCATGGTAGCACGCAGGTCAGCTCTCCACTGGGCGTTACGGTCGGTCAGGACCTCGATGGGCTCAACCTCGACCTTGGCCTTACTGCCGCAGCAGCAGGCAGCCTTCTCAGCGGCGGGAGCTGTAGCTGCAACTGACTCCTCGAGCTTTTTCATCTCCTCGCGCTCGGTCTCCTTGAAGGCACCCATACGCTTCATCATACCGTCCCAGTCAACCTCGTGACCGTCGAACTCAGGTCCGTCTACGCAAACGAACTTGGTCTTGCCGCCAACGCTTACACGGCAGGCACCGCACATACCGGTACCATCGACCATGATGGTGTTGAGCGATACATCGGTAGAGATGTTATATTTCTGAGTGAGCAGGCAGCAGAACTTCATCATGATGGCAGGGCCGATGGCGAAGCACTTGTCAACCTTCTCTCTCTGGATTACCTGTTCCATGCCGACTGTTACCACACCCTTGTTACCGTATGATCCGTCATCGGTCATGATGATGGTCTCATCGGCATACTTGTTAACCTCATCCTCAAGGATGATGAGCTCCTTGGTACGGCCGGCCAGAACGGCGATCACGCGGTTGCCTGCCTCCTTAAGGGCCTTGATGATGGGGAGCATGGGAGCTGTACCTACACCGCCGCCGGCGCAAAGTACTGTTCCGAACTTCTCGATGTGAGTGGCCTGGCCCAGAGGACCTACCACGTCGGTTATCATGTCACCAGCCTCCAGCTTGCAGAGTCTGTTGGTGGAGAGACCGATACGCTGCACTACAAGAGTGATGGTGCCGCGCTTGACGTCTGAGTCAGCGATGGTAAGCGGAATACGCTCACCCTTCTCTCCGATACGGATGATTACGAAGTGACCTGCACGGCGTGACTTTGCGATGAGCGGTGCCTCTACTTCAAACTTGAAAACATTCTCTGAAAACTGTTGCTTGGATACAATCCTGTTCATATTTTGTCGTTTTTCTCTGCTTTCTGTTATTTTGTCGCGCAAAGTTATCAATTAATACTATTTCTGATTATATTTGTCTAATCTAATTTCAACAAAGGACGTTTATTTTGCATTAATTTGCAGAAAATCAGGATATCAAATAAGAATTTATACAAGACCGATGAGCTATCTGCGTTTTGAGAAAACCTTGATGACCAATCTGGAAGAGACGCTCCCCAGAGAGATACTTCGCACGAACCGTTCCGGAGCTTACCACTGCACGACCATCGTGGACTGCAACACACGTAAGTATCACGGACTGCTGGTGGTGCCTCTGCCTGAACTTGATGATGAAAACCATGTGCTGCTCTCGTCACTTGATGAAACGGTGATCCAGCACGGAGCGGAGTTCAACCTGGGACTCCATCAGTATTGGGGTTACAACTTCAGTCCCAAGGGACACAAATACATAAGGGAGTTCAACTGTGACAAGGTTCCTACCACCATATACCGCGTAGGCGGCGTGCTTCTTAAGAAAGAAAAGCTCTTTGAGCATAATGAGAACCGCATACTTATACGTTACACGCTTCTGGACGCCCATTCTGAGACCACTCTGCGTTTCCAGCCGTTCCTGGCATTCCGCAGCGTGCGCCAGTTCACGCATGAGAACAGCAACGCCAGCCGTGAGTACCAGATGGTCGAGAACGGTATCAAGACCTGCATGTATCCCGGTTATCCCGAGCTGTTCATGCAGTTCAGCAAGGAGAACGAGTTCGTGTTCCGTCCCGACTGGTACCGCAAGTTCGAGTACTCCAAGGAACTTGAGCGCGGATACGAGTTCAACGAGGACCTTTACGTGCCCGGTTACTTTGAGATGCCTATTAAAAAAGGTGAGAGCATAGTGTTCTCCGCGGGTTTATCGGAAGTAAAGACCAAGGGACTCAAACGCACATTCACGCTCGAGGCCAATGAGCGCACTCCGCGTGACAATTTCTATCACTGCCTCAAGAACGCCGCACACCAGTTCCACAACAAGGTGGGCGGACATCACTATATCCTGGCCGGTTATCCGTGGTTCAAGTGCCGCGCCCGCGACCTCTTTGTGTCACTGCCCGGACTGACCCTCTCGCTCAAGGAGATTCATGAGTTCGAGAGCGCTATGTACACAGCTCAGGAGGCCATACGTGACTTCATGAAAGGCGCGCCCGGCCGTCTGCAGATTTATGAGATTGAACAGCCCGATGTAATGCTCTGGGCCGTATGGGCCATACAGCAGTACGCCAAGGCCACATCAAGGGAGCAGGCCTGGAACAAGTACGGCAAGCTGCTGACCGAGATGATGGATTTCCTGCGTCATAACCGTCACTACAACTTCTTCCTGCACAGCAACGGACTGGTGCACATAAACGGCAAGGAGAAAGCATCGACCTGGATGAACTCCACCGCAAACGGCGTGCCCGTGATTCCGCGTACCGGATATGTGGTTGAGATCAATGCCCTCTGGTACAATGCACTTATGTTCGTGGCCGATTTGAGCGCAGAGTTCGGTAAGGCTGACTACTCCAAGCGAATAGAAACACTTGCGCAGACAACGGCCAAGTCGTTCGTACGTACCTTCGTTAACCAGTACGGTTACCTGTATGACTTTGTCGATAAGGATGTTCCTGACTGGAGCGTACGTCCCAACCAGATTTTCGCTGTGGCTCTGGACTATTCTCCGCTGGATATCAAGCAGCAGAAAGCAGTGGTCGATATAGTTACCAAGGAGCTGCTCACACCCAAGGGACTGCGTTCGCTCAGCCCCAAGAGCATGGGTTACAACCCCAACTACGTAGGACCGCAGCGCGAGCGTGACTATGCCTACCATCAGGGTACCGCATGGCCGTGGCTGGCAGGCTTCTACTTTGAGGCCTACCTCAAGGTGTTCAAGATGAGCGGACTCTCGTTCGTGGAGCGCCAGATGATAGGCTATGAGGATGAGATGACGTCGCACTGCATAGGCTCACTGCCTGAGCTGTTTGACGGCAACCCGCCTTTCAAGGGCAGGGGAGCGGTATCGTTCGCCATGAATGTGGCTGAGATACTGAGGACCATTAAGATGATAAATGAATTTGAATAATAGCATATGCGAGTACTGATGTTCGGCTGGGAGTTCCCGCCCCATATCCTGGGCGGTCTGGGAACGGCCAGCTACGGATTGACAAGAGGACTGGCTAACCAGGGGAATGTGGATATCACGTTCTGCCTGCCTAAGCCTTGGGGCGATGAGGATCAGAGCTTCATGAAGATTGTGGGCATGAACACCGTACCGGTGGTCTACCGCAATCCTGACAGCAGCGTGCTCAGGGAGAGATACCCCTGGATGAATTCGGATGACTATTACCGTTTCCGTGACCATATCTACGCCGATTTCAGCAATATCTATACCAATGACCTTGGTTGCATAGAGTTCTCGGGCCGATATCCCGATAACCTTCATGAGGAGATCAACAACTACTCGATCGTGGCCGGAGTTGTGGCCCGGACCGAGGAGTTCGATATAATCCATTCGCATGACTGGCTTACCTATCCGGCTGGCATCCATGCCAAGCAGGTGAGCGGCAAACCGCTGGTGATTCATGTCCATGCCACCGATTTTGACCGTAGCCGCGGTAACGTGAACCCCACCGTATATGCCATTGAGAAGAACGGCATGGACTACGCCGACCATATCATGTGCGTGAGCGAGCTCACACGTCAGACCGTAATCAACAAGTACCACCAGGATCCGCGCAAGGTATCGACCATGCATAACGCAGTCGAGCCTCTGCCGCAGGAGATCCAGGATATAAAGCCCGTACGCAAGCCTCACGAGAAGGTCGTTACGTTCCTGGGCCGTATCACCATGCAGAAAGGCCCCGAGTATTTCGTGGAGGCTGCTGCGCTGGTGCTCAAACGAACCCATGACATCCGTTTCTGCATGGCCGGAAGCGGTGACATGATGAATGCCATGATAACCATGGCGGCTGATCGCGGCATCGCTGACAGGTTCCATTTCCCCGGTTTCATGAAAGGACGTCAGGTGTACGAATGCCTCAAGTCAAGCGACGTCTATATAATGCCTTCGGTATCAGAACCTTTCGGCATCTCACCCCTTGAAGCCATGCAGTGCGAGGTGCCCACCATCATCTCCAAACAGTCAGGCTGTGCCGAGATCCTGGACAAGTGCATCAAGGTGGATTATTGGGACATACATGCCATGGCCGATGCCATATACTCCATCTGCAACTACCCGGCACTCTACGAGTACCTCAAGGTGGAGGGTAAGAAAGAGGTCGATGCCATCACCTGGGATAAGGTGGGCGAGCGTATCCTGGCACGCTACAAGAAACTGCTGGGGATTAAATAATTGTGGAAATAAACAAGAATCAGTATATGAAAACAATCTGTCTGTATTTTGAGATTCACCAGATAATACATCTCAAGCGGTACCGCTTCTTTGATATAGGAACGGACCACTACTACTATGACGATTACGCAAACGAGACCAGCATCGGTAATATAACAGAGAACTCCTATATCCCTGCTCTCAAGACCCTGATAGCTATGGCTAAGGAGAGTGAGGGCGCATTCAAGGTGGCTCTCTCGCTGTCTGGCGTGGGCCTGGAGCAGCTGGAACGTTACGCTCCCCAGGTCATCGACCTGCTTCAGGAACTTGCTGAAACCGGATGCTGCGAATTCATAGCTGAGCCTTATTCCCATGGCCTGGCTTCGCTTGCCCCTAACGGCGAGGCTTCATTCCGTGACGAGGTCAAGCGTCAGGTGGACAAGATCAACCAGCTGTTCGGCCAGAAACCCAAGGTTTTCCGCAACTCCAGCCTTATCTACGATGACGAGATAGGAGGACTGGTGGCCGATATGGGATTCAAGGGTATACTCACCGAGGGAGCCAAGCACATACTTGGTTGGAAGAGTCCCCATTACCTCTACCACTGTGCTCTTAACCCCAACCTCAAGGTGTTCACACGAGACTATAAGCTGTCCGATGACATAAGCCTGAGATTCTCCAACCCGTCATGGGAGGCATATCCGCTCATGGCCGACAAGTACATGGACTGGATTGCACAGTGCCCTGAGGATGACGGCGTATTCAATATATTCATGGAGCTCTGTGCCCTGGGTATATATCAGCCGCTCAGCTCCAATATCCTGGAGTTCCTCAAGAACCTGCCGGCTGCAGCCAAGGCACGTGGCATCGGATTCCAGACACCCAGCGAGGTCATAAAGACGCACAAGTCCGTATCGGCCATAGAGGTACCTTATCCCATGTCATGGACCGATGAGGAGCGCGATATCAGCTGCTGGCTCGGTAACGTGATGCAGCGTGAGGCATTCAACAAGCTCTATTCAATCGGTGAGCGTGTGATTCTGAGTAAGGACAAGCACCTGCTCCAGGACTGGGATTACCTGCAGGCGAGCAACAACTTCCGGTTCATGACCACCAAGAACAACGCCGTTTCCATGGACCGCGGAATTTACGAATCGCCGTACGATGCGTTCACCAACTACATGAACGTGCTTGGTGATTTCCTGCAGAGAGTGAACTGGGCGCTGCCTCGTGAGATCGATACCGAGGAGCTCAACGCCTTCCAGACCACCATCAGCAACCAGGACAAGAAGATCCAGGCGCTGGAGAAACAGGTGGCCCGCCTCAAATCAGCTGCCGCCAAAAAGTGATACATCGGGGACGGTTCCTAATGTGTTAGTTTTTGAAAATACCAGAAAAAAGAAGGCCGG
>JBGURN010000108.1:0-1748 GCA_045131955.1 Bacteroidaceae bacterium | reverse complement strand
AAAGTGGTGAACTCGTCACTGGGTGAACCTGCTGCCAAAAGCAGCCCTAAAGCTGCTGACAGCGGTGAGGGCATCCTGATGGAGGTTTCTGCAAGGCACGTGCACCTTACTGTCGAAGATGTTGAGAAACTGTTCGGCAAGGGCTACCGGCTTACTCCCAAGAAAATGCTTAGCCAGCCCGGGGAATTCCTTTCCAACGAGCGGGTGCGTCTGGTTACCGACAAAGGCTTCATGCAGAATGTGGCAGTGCTGGGACCGGAACGGAAGCGCACTCAGGTGGAGCTTTCTGCCACCGATGCCAAGGCCCTTGGCGTCAAAGTTCCTGTACGCCTGTCCGGCGACCTGGATGGCAGCGGCGATATGCTGATCATAGGCAAAGAGGGGAGCATCTGTGCAAAGGAATGCGCCATCATTGCCCAGGCTCATATCCACATGACCACAGAGGATGCCCAGAAGTATCAGGTCAAGGATGGCCAGAGGATGAGCGTGCAGCTTGCGTCAGACCGTCCTGTGGTGCTTGAGAACGTGATAGCCCGGGTCAAGGATAAATCCAAGGCTTTCCTTGCCATGCACATCGATTTCGACGAGGCCAACGCAGCCTGTGTCAATGACGGCACAAAAGCGTTCATAGTAAAACGGTGGTGAATATGTCAGAAATGAGTATTGACGATATTGTTACATTGATCACCAAGCAGGTAATGGACACAATTGCCCAGAAAAAACAGGCAGCTTGTCCGGCAGACTGCCAGGTTGAGTCAGTGCGTAAGAAAGTGCTGCTTATAGGTCCTAAGGATCCGCTCCCGGAGGGGATTCTGACTGGTGCCGCAATATACGACATAGAGGATTTCAAGGCAGAGCGGAATGTGCTCAAGTATGACCAGGTTATCATAACTAAGCTTAATCTGGCCCAGCTTTCCGATGCGGCAAACGGCAAAGAGGGAGACCCGGTGGCAAATGCCATAATCTATGCTCTTCTTGA
Organism: Bacteroidaceae bacterium; assembly: GCA_045131955.1. Taxonomy (GTDB): domain Bacteria; phylum Bacteroidota; class Bacteroidia; order Bacteroidales; family Bacteroidaceae; genus Colenecus. The sequence goes on along the minus strand of JBGURN010000108.1, from coordinate 769 downwards.
GGGTGTGGATGTCATTATGACAGGCTGTGCCCTGTGCTACCGCAAGTTTGCAGGAAAGGGGAGCAGCGCGTTCTACAACATGCTTGACGGCTATGCAAAGAAGCTTCAGATCTACGGCGTTAAGCTTCTGGACAGCAATCTGCAGCTCAAGGTTCAGGAGGCAGTTCCTCCAAAGTATCCTTCAAAGCCTGCGATTGCCCACATGCCTGTGTTCCCGGCTCAGGACAGCCGTCTCATAACCGAGGCAGACGCCCTTAAGCTGGCTTCCGGTGCAAAGGACCAGGTGACACTCCCGGCAGGATCAATTCTTACTCCGCTGGCAAAGGATGTGTTCACACGGGCTAAGCTCAAGGTGGTTCTGGAATGAAGATCTGCAAAGTGATCGGCCATGTATGGGCCACAAAGAAGGAAGAGCGCCTTGAGGGCCTCAAGCTCATGGTTATCCAGGAGGATGAGCCTGGAAAGAGCAAGAAAGAGGTCTTTGTGGCAGCAGACACAGTGTGTGCCGGAATCGGCGACCAGGTCATAGTGGTCTCCGGCTCCACAGCCCGCAAGGTGTTCGGACGGGACGATATGCCTGTAGATGAGGCTATTGTCGCAATAATTGATAATCTTGAGATTGGACAGGAAGTTAAATGAGTCTGAAGGATAAAGTGAGAGATGCAGGTATCGCCGGATGTGGCGGTGCCGGATTCCCGACTGCGGTAAAACTTGGCGGTACTTATGAATATCTTATAGTGAACGGTGTTGAATGTGAGCCTCTTCTCCG
>JBGURN010000107.1:0-17145 GCA_045131955.1 Bacteroidaceae bacterium | reverse complement strand
TGACCACATGCTCTCCTTTCTTTTTGTCATAACAGATATAGTTACAGCTCAAATTACTTATCAAATTATCAAGTTATAGTTAAAACGATTATTGAAACTGAATTCTTGTAACAATCTAATTCACACTTATTTAAAATAATAATTTGGCCATATTTCGTGTTAAACATTATGTTAATGAAGGATAAATCATTAACTTTTGACTTAACATCGGGGCCCTTTTTGCATCTTATATGTGAACGACGCAAGAAAGCGGGTTCAAAAAAACAAAACGGAGTAATAACAAAACAAAAAATAGGAATTATGAAAAAGACTATCATCGCTGCCGTTGCAGCACTGTTCATCGGAATCAATGCAAACGCTCAGAGTGTTAACGAGACCCCGGCTACCGTAGCCGACGTAGTTGCAGAACTCAGCCAGGCCGATGCCCTGCAGTTCATCCCCATGTATCAGAAGATGCTCACCGACATAGAGAACGTATGCCGCGCCGACTACAATGAGGACAAGAAGACCGCCAAGATCGAGAACATCAAGGATGAGTACACCGAGAAGTTCAGCGACATACTGGTAACAGCTCAGAACGAGGTTGCCATCAACAACATTCCTATGGAGTATATCAACAACAGAATAGCAAAATAAATCTACCACAGATTTGGATTTTCATAAGTTTAGGGTTATTAATTAACAAAGCGCCGGACTGGGAAGCCCGGCGCTTTGGTGTCTTATTGTGCCCTAAACTCAGCACTTGTCGTGACGCAGCCTGTCCTCAGTGTAGTTATACAGGTCTGTCGGATAGTCACCGTTAAAGCAGGCGGTACAGAGCTCGCATTTAGCCATATTACGTCCTGACGACTCATAGAGAGCCTCAAGCGAAAGGTAATAGAGTGAATCGGCACCTATATACTCACGTATCTGTTCCGTGGTATGGTTTGAGCCGATGAGCTCGTCATATGTACCGGTATCCACGCCGTAGTAGCAGGGATAGGAGTACTTGGGGCTGGCTATGCATACATGGACCTCGGTCGCACCGGCCTCACGCAGCATCCTTACAATCTGGCGTGATGTGGTTCCGCGTACGATGGAGTCATCAATCAGGACTATGCGCTTGCCGCTTACTATACTGCGCACAGGCGAGAGTTTCATCTTGACACCCTTGTCACGCAGTTCCTGGGTAGGCTGAATGAAGGTGCGGCCCACGTATTTGTTCTTGAGCAGTCCCATCTCATACGGTATGCCGCTCGCCTCGGAGTAACCCATGGCGGCACTCAGGCTAGAGTCAGGCACACCTACCACGATATCGGCATCAACCGGGTGCTCACGGTAGAGCAGACGTCCTGAGAGTTTGCGGAAAGAGTGTACGTTGCAGCCCTCTATGTCACTGTCGGGACGTGCAAAATAGATATATTCCATGACGCACATGCGGTGACGCTTGAATGTTGAATAGTCATTGGAGCGTATGCCGTGGTGGTCGATCGATATCACCTCACCCGGGTTTATGTCACGTATGAACTCAGCGCCGATGGCATCGAAAGCACATGTCTCGCTGGCTACCACGTAGCCGTCACCCAGCTTGGCGATGGAGAGCGGATGGAATCCGTACTTGTCACGGCAGGCGTAGAGGCGGTTGGGAGTCATGATAATCATGGAGAAGGCGCCCTCAATCATATTCAGGGCATCCATGATATTATAGATTCGGTGATCCTCGGAGCGTTCCTTCTTGATGAGATGGCCGAACAGCTCGCTGTCCGATGAGGACTGGAACAGGCTGCCGCGGCGCTCCAGATAGAGACGAAGCTCAGCGGAGTTGATTATGTTACCGTTATGCGCAATGGCAAAATTGCCGGTATGATGGTTGAATATGAAGGGTTGGATATTCTCCATACCTCCCACATTAGTAGTCGGATAGCGTACATGACCTAAAGCTATGTTGCCGGTCAGCTCCGCAAGATTACGCTTGTTGAATATCTCTATGACCAGACCTGCACCCTTATGCAGATGCATGCCCTGGCTGTCGGTACTGACTATGCCGCAACCCTGCTGTCCGCGATGCTGAAGGCTGTGAAGCGCATAGTAGGCATACTGTGCCGCATTCTCAACCCCGTAAATGCCGAACACTCCGCACTCGTGGTGTATCTCCTTGAAATCCTGCATCATAAAGCTTTCTCCAAACGGTTGGTAAGTTCCTGATATGTATCGATTATATCGCCCTGGTCGTAACGGTAACGGTCACGGTCCATCTGTCGGCCGTCGGACATGTTACGGAAACGGCATGTATCGGGGCTGATCTCATCGGTGATGACCATGGTCCCGTCGGCGGTGTAGCCGAACTCTATCTTGAAATCCACCAGCTGCACGCCAATTGAGGCAAACAGCCGGCACAGAAGAGAATTGACCTTACGGGAGGTCTCAATCATAGCCTCTGTCTCCTGATAGGTGGCTATACCGAGCGCATCGGCATGGTCACGGTTGATTATGGGATTGTCCAGATCGTTGTTCTTGTAGGTCATCTCCACCACAGGATGCTTGAGCGCCGTACCTGCGGGTATCCCGAATGTACGTACTATCGAGCCTGCGGCGGCATTACGCATTATGATACGGACCGGTATGACACGTACCTTGAGGCAAACCTGACCGTTGTCACCCTCCTCTCTCACAAAATGAGTCCTGAGTCCCTGGGAGTTAAGATATTCCATAATCAGCGACGATACGCGACATGTAAGCCTGCCCTTTCCCTTTATGGTGGCACGCTTGATGTTGCGGAATGCCGTTACGGTATCCTTGAACTCTATTACGGTCAGTTCAGGGTCATCGGTGTCATAAACCACCTTGGTGTACCCTTCGGACAGGATCTGGGTCTTTTTCATTATGCTTGGCCTTTAGAATCACTCAACTGTTACCGACTTGGCCAGGTTACGCGGCTGATCCACGTCACGTCCCTTGGCAATGGCTATGTGGTATGCCAGCAGCTGCAGCGGAATGACCGACAGCAGCGGTACCAGGCACTCCTCAGTATCGGGAATCTCAAAATAGTAATCCGATATGTTCCTGACATCCTTGTCACCCTCGGTCACTATGCTGATAACCCTACCCTTACGGGCCTTGACCTCCTGTATGTTACTCAGGATCTTGTCATAGTGTCCGCGCTTGGGAGCTATCACAACGACAGGCATCTCCTCATCGATAAGGGCTATAGGTCCGTGTTTCATCTCCGCAGCCGGATACCCCTCTGCGTGGATATATGATATCTCCTTGAGCTTGAGGGCACCTTCAAGTGCTATGGGATAGTTATAACCGCGTCCCAGGTAGATGAAGTTGTGAGCATAGGTGAATATGCGTGAGAGCTCGGCAATCTGCTTGTCATGCTTGAGAATCTTCTCTATCTTGGCCGGTATGTTGGGTAACTCCTTGATTATGGCAAGACGCTGCTCAGGGGCAACGGTACCTTTCTCCTGACCGATGCTCAAGGCCAGCAGGAGCAAAGTCTCCACCTGTGCCGTAAAGGCCTTGGTCGATGCCACACCGATCTCCGGACCTGCATGTGTGTAGCAACCGGTATCGGCGGCACGTGCTATCGATGAGCCCACCACGTTGCAGATACCGAACAGGAAGGCTCCCGATGCCTTGGCCAGCTGCATGGCAGCCAGGGTATCGGCGGTCTCTCCGGACTGCGATATGGCTATAACCACGTCATCGGGATAGATGACAGGATTGCGGTAACGGAACTCCGATGAGTACTCCACCTCGACTGGGATGCGTGTCAGGTCCTCAATGAGATACTTGCCTATAAGGGCTGCGTGCCAGGAGGTTCCGCAGGCGCATATTATGATGCGGCGGGCTGCCAGCAGCTTATCCTTATGGTCAATTACGCCTGAGAGCTTGACAATGCCCAACTCATGCTGCAGACGGCCGTTCATGACGGTACGGCAGGTATCGGGCTGCTCGTGAATCTCCTTGAGCATGAAGTGCGGGAATCCGCCCTTCTCTATCTGACTCAGGTTGAGTTCCAGCTTCTTTATGACAGCCGTCTGCTCAACACTGCGCAAATCGGTGATTTTAAGCTCCTTACCGCGTTCTATGAAAGCTATCTGCTCTTCACCGAGATAGACTACACGGTCAGTGTACTCCACAATCGGGGTAGCATCGGAACCGACCAGGAACTCGTCATCGCCCACACCGATTATGAGAGGGCTGCCCTTGCGGGCGGCTATCATACGGTCAGGATGGGTCTTGTCCACTATAACTATGGCATATGCGCCTATCACACTGTTCAGAGCCAGGGGAACAGCCTCCTCAAGAGTAATCGAGTGGCTGTCCATGATATACTGGATGAGCTGTATGATAACCTCCGTATCGGTCTCACTCTTAAAGTGATATCCCTGATTCTGAAGCTCGGTCTTAAGGGAACGGTAGTTCTCTATGATACCGTTGTGAATGAGCGCCAGGTTACCTGATTCGGAGAAATGCGGATGCGCGTTCACGTCATTGGGCTCGCCATGGGTTGCCCAACGGGTATGAGCTATTCCCACGCTGCCGCTCTGATCCTTGCCTTCTATGGCATGCTCCAGGTCCGACACCTTACCCTTGGTCTTGTAAATGACCAGGTTTCCGTTGTCATTGATAAGAGCCACTCCGGCACTGTCATAGCCGCGGTACTCCAGTCGGGACAAGCCCTTGAGGAGTATGGGACACGCTTCACGTTTTCCTATGTAACCTACTATACCACACATAGTTATAGTCCTTTAATTTATACGTATTCGTCAATTCTCTTAATGGCCAGGCCATCAACTCCGATCTTGCAGAACGAGTAGATGAAGGCGCTTGCCAGACGTGCGTTGGTAATTAGCGGGATATTGAAATCCACAGCCGAACGACGGATCTTGTAACCGTTCTCAATCTCACGCTGTGTGAGGTTCTTGGGAATGTTGACTACAAGGTCTATCTTACGCTGACGCAGGTAATCCATCACGTTGGGTTTCTGCTCTGAATCCGGCCAGTGCAGTACCTCGGTGTTCACACCGTTCTCACCAAGGAACTTGGCGGTACCGCTGGTGGCGTAGATCTTGTAACCTGACTCCTGGAGAATCTTGGCGGCATCAAGCAGGTCTATCTTGGACTTGGTAGGACCTGATGAGAGCAGCACACCCTTCTCCTTGGAGGGAACGCGGTTACCTACGGCTATCATACTCTTGAGCAGAGCCTCGTGGTAGTTGTCACCGACACAGGCAACCTCACCGGTTGAGGCCATGTCAACACCCAGTATCGGGTCTGCCTTAAGCAGACGGGCGAATGAGAACTGAGAGCACTTGACACCAACGTAGTCTATATCGGCAAATGTCTTGCCGAAAGGCTCAACTTCCTTGCCCAGCATTATCTCAGTGGCCATTCCAATAAAATTGAACTTGGTTATCTTTGATACGAAGGGGAAGCTTCGGGAAGCGCGGAGGTTGCATTCGATTACCTTTATGCTGTTTTCCTTAGCCAGGAACTGGATATTGAACGGACCTGATATGTTCAGGGCACTTGCAATCTTCTTGGCTGTCTTCTTGATCTGACGTATGGTCTCGTAGTAGAGTTTCTGTGCGGGGAACACAACGGTTGCGTCACCGGAGTGAACGCCTGCGAACTCAATATGCTCGCTTATGGCATAGCACTTGATCACACCGTTCTGGGCAACCGCATCAATCTCCACCTCCTTGGCACGCTGCAGGAATTCCGATACGACTACAGGATGCTCCTTACTTACCACAGCTGCGTTGCTCAAGGCAGTCTCCAGCTCGTCGCGGTCAAATACCACACGCATGGCGGCACCTGAGAGCACGTATGAGGGACGGATAAGCACCGGAAGACCTACCTGGTCTACGAAACTCCATATGTCCTTCATATTGGTGAGCTCCTTCCAGCGCGGCTGGTCAATACCCAGCTCGTCGCACATCTCGGAGAACTTCTGACGGTCCTCAGCCCTGTCTATTGACTCGGCCGATGTACCCAGAATCTTTACGCCGGCACGGTCAAGCAGCAGGGCCAGGTTGTTAGGAATCTGTCCGCCTGTCGATACGATGACGCCCTTAGGAGCCTCCAGGTCGCATATGTCAAGCACACGCTCCAGCGTAAGTTCGTCAAAGAAGAGGCGGTCACAGGTATCGTAGTCGGTACTTACGGTCTCAGGGTTATAGTTGATCATGACAGCACGGTAACCCATCTCCTGGATCTTGCGTACTGCAGCCACGCCGCACCAGTCAAACTCTACGCTCGAACCTATGCGGTAGGCACCGCTACCAAGCACGATGACAGTTTTGCCGTCACACTCCGGCTGGGTGTCGTTCTCAGTACCGTTATAGGTTATGTAGAGGTAGTTTGTGAATGCGGGATACTCACCTGCCAGCGTATCGATCTGCTTGATAATAGGCAGGATTCCGAGCTTCTTGCGCAGTTCACGAACCTTGGCAGCCTTTCCGTGAGGATCGGTATCACCCTGGATGGTCAGCTTACCAATCTGGTAGTCACTGAATCCCATGCACTTGGCCTCGCTCAGCAGCTCCTTGCTTACAGCCTCCAGACTACCGGCGGCAGCGAGCAGCTCCTTGATGCGGTGTATATTGGCCAGACGGCAAAGGAACCACTTGTCAATACGAGTGAGCTCATGCAGACGGTCTACGGTGTAACCCTGGGCGAACGCCAGCTCCAGAGCCGGCAGACGCTTATCGGTAGGATTTACCAGTTCAGCCTCTATATCGGGAACCTTGACGGCGTTGCAGACAAAACCATGCAGGCCCTGTCCCACCATACGCATACCCTTCTGGATTGCCTCCTCGAAGGTACGTCCTATTGACATGATCTCACCCACTGACTTCATGGATGATCCGATCATCCTTGATACGCCCTCAAACTTACCCAGGTCCCAGCGCGGTATCTTACATACCACATAGTCAAGGGCGGGCTCGAAGCAGGCCGATGTCACCTTGGTCACGGAGTTGGGAATCTCATCCAGTCCGTAGCCCAGACCCAGTTTGGCAGCCACGAATGCAAGCGGATAACCGGTTGCTTTTGATGCCAGGGCCGATGAACGGCTCAGACGGGCGTTAACCTCAATCACGCGGTAGTCATCGGAATTGGGATCCAGCGCATACTGTACGTTGCACTCTCCCACTATACCCACGTGGCGTATGATATCGATGGCTATGCGGCGCAGTTTATGATACTCGTGGTCACTGAGTGTCTGTGAAGGAGCCACAACAACGCTCTCACCGGTATGGATGCCAAGCGGGTCAAAGTTCTCCATGTTGCAGACTGTGATACAGTTGTCATAGCGGTCGCGTACAACCTCGTACTCAATCTCCTTCCAGCCCTTGAGAGACTCTTCAACCAGAATCTGGGGAGAATATGAGAAGGCCGATGCAGCCACTTTCCTGAGTTCCTCGTCATTGGAGCAGAATCCCGATCCCAGACCACCCAGAGTATAGGCGGCACGTACGATTACGGGATAACCTATCTCCTTTACTACCTTAAGGGCCTCCTCCATATTGTTTACAGCCTCGCTGCGCGGGGTCTTCACGTTTATGGAGCGCATCATGTCGGCGAACAGCTCACGGTCCTCAGTGTTTATGATGGCCTGAACCGGCGTACCCAGCACCTTGATTCCGTATTTCTCCAGGATACCCTTCTCATACAGGTCTACGCCGCAGTTCAGGGCTGTCTGGCCGCCGAATGCGAGCATAATACCGTCGGGATGCTCCTTGCGGATGACCTGCTCCACAAACTCTGCTGTGATAGGCAGGTAGTAGATGGCATCGGCCACACCCTCTGAGGTCTGGACGGTAGCCACGTTAGGATTTATAAGAATGGTGTATTTGCCATCCTCACGCAGTGCCTTGAGGGCCTGTGAACCGGAATAGTCAAACTCACCTGACTGACCTATCTTGAGTGCTCCTGATCCGAGCACCAGTACTCTCTTTACATCTTCCATCATGGCTTACTTCTCTTTAAGGTAGGTTTTAATATTCTCTACAAACATTCCGAACAGGTTACCGGTATCGGTAGGTCCGCTCGATGCCTCAGGATGGAACTGTGTTGAGAAGTACGGCTTGCTCTTGTGCTTTATGCCCTCGTTAGTGCCGTCATTCAGGTTCTCGAACATACGTTCCCAGTCATTTGGAAGTGTATTGTCATCAATGGCAAATCCGTGGTTCTGTGATGTCACATAGCACTTGTGTGTACCCGGTACACGAACCGTCTGGTTGTGTCCGCGGTGACCGTACTTGAGCTTGTAGGTCTTGGCTCCGGCTGCAAGAGCGAGCAGCTGGTTACCCAGACAGATACCCATGATGGGACGATCCTGTGTGAGGGCCTTGCGGATATGCTCTATTGTCTTGGTGCACATGGCGGGATCGCCGGGGCCGTTCGATATGAACAGGCCGTCGTAATCCTCATTGGTAAAATCATAATCCCAGGGTACGCGCTTTATGGTTACGTCGTAGTCCAGCAGACAGCGCAGTATGTTGTTCTTCATACCGCAGTCAACCATGAGAACCTTGTATTTGCCGTTACCGTAATGCTTGATCTCCGGACATGAAACCTGAGCTACCAGATTGTCCTTGTTGGGATCGTAGAACGGGATGTCCTCGTCACCGAACACGATCTTTCCCAGCATGGCGCCCTTCTCTCTCAGACGCTTGGTCAGGGCTCTGGTGTCGATGCCGTAGATACCGGGCACCTGCCACTGCTTGAGCCAGTCGCCAAGGCTGCGCTCGGAATCCCAGTGGCTGTATTCAGCCGTGTAGGACGCAATGACAAGAGCGGAACACTGGATCTTGTCCGATTCAAAGAAACGTGAAATGCCGTTCACAACCTCGTCACCGGGAACACCGTAGTTTCCGATAAGCGGGAATGTGGGTACTAGAATCTGACCCTTGTACGAGGGGTCAGTAAGACTCTCAGGGTAGCCGGTCATGGCAGTGTAGAATACCAGCTCGCCGGATACGGGTTTTTCGTATCCGAATGAGCGGCCCACGTACCTGGTACCGTCTTCAAGAATGAGTATTGCCTCTTTATCCATTCTTAATAAGTGATTTATAATATGTTTTTTATACGTTGCATCGCTTCAATAGTGCGGTCACGGTCAGCGAAAGATGTTATGCGGAAATAACCTTCACCGGCAGGACCGAATCCGCTGCCCGGGGTGACAACCACGGCGGCCTTGTTCAGCAGTTCGTCAAAGAACTGCCATGAGGTCATACCTTTGGGTGTCTTGGCCCATATATAGGGAGCATTCTCACCGCCCTGGGGTTCCAGGCCGGCCTCCTCCATACTCTTTCTGATTATGCGGGCTGTCTCAAGATAATAGTCAATGGTCTCACGGATCTGAGCACGTCCCTCCTCCGAGTAGATGGCCAGGGCTCCGCGCTGTGAGATATATGAGGCGCCGTTGAACTTGCAGCTCTGTCTGCGCTCCCACATCTCATTCAGACGTACTGTACCGCCCTTTCCGTCAGATACTATAAGTTCCTGAGGGACAACAGTATAACCGCATCTTATTCCAGTAAATCCTGCAGTCTTGGAGAAACTGCGGAACTCGATGGCGCACTTCCTGGCGCCCTCAATCTCATATATTGAATGAGGAATCTCCGGGTCGCGGATGAATGCCTCATATGCTGAATCGTACATAATGAGGGAGCCGTTGGCAAGAGCGTAGTCAACCCACTGCTTGAGCTTACCCTTGGTGATTACTGCACCTGTGGGATTGTTGGGATAGCACAGGTATATGACATCGATCTTGGCGTCGGGTATATCGCCTGAGTAGCCGTTCTCCTCATTGCATGTGATATAACGTATCACACTGCCGCGCATGAGGTTGGTGTCCACATATACTGGATATACGGGGTCTGTAATACCTACCAGGCCATCGGTGGAGAGTATGTCACCTATGTTACCGGTGTCACTCTTGGCGCCGTCATTGACGAATATGTCATCGGGCTGTACGTTGACGCCTCTCTCGGCGTAATCATACTTGGCTATGGCCTCTCTGAGCCAGAGGTAACCGCGCTCGGGACCGTAGCCGTGGAATGTGGACTGGGCTGCACAGTCATCGACAGCCTCATGCATGGCCTTGATGACTGCAGGGGCAAGAGGACGGGTCACGTCACCTATACCCATACGAATAATGTCAGCCTCGGGGTTGGCCTTACTGAAAGCAGCCACCCTCTTGGCTATATCCAGAAACAGGTACCTCTCGGGCAGTCTGGAGAAATTCTGATTTGACTTTATCATATGTTTTATCTATCAACCATTTATACGCCACAACAGAGGGACGTCAATCCCTCTGTCAATGGTCTATTGCTAACTATTTGTCCGGCAGTTCAATAACTCCGTCAAAGACGGATTCCGCGTCACCTTTCATAAGGACCTCCTTCGTAACGGGATCCCAACTCACCGTGAGCGCCCCGCCATCCATTATCACCTCACACTCCTGCGGGTCGGTGTAACCCTGCATGGCCGATGCCACCGCTGTGGCACAGGCGCCTGTCCCGCAGGCGTACGTTATACCGCTGCCTCTCTCCCAGACGCGCATCCTTATATGATGTCGGTCAAGCACCTGGGCGAACTCTATGTTCGCGCGGTTCGGGAACATGGGATTGTATTCCATAAGAGGACCCACCTCGGCCACCCGGGCCTTGCCGGCGTTCTTGACGAACATGACCATATGCGGGTTTCCCATATCGATTGCCGTACATACGGTGGGACCCTCTCCTACGTTGAGAGTCTCGCCAATCAGCTCGTCGGAACCGTCGCGGACAACCTTAAGAGGCACTCCGGCGCCCATTGCGACGGTTACCGAGCTGATTTTCCCGTCTTCACCCGGATGGAGTGACAGACGTTTTATTCCTGAAAGGGTATCTAGGGTAATTTCAGTCTTGGTTGTCAGGCCCTTATCATAGACATATTTACCTACGCAACGGCTGCCGTTGCCGCACATCATGGCCTCCGAACCGTCGGCGTTGAAGATGCGCATGCTGAAATCGGCCTTATCGGAGCGTCCTATAAGGATAATACCGTCCGAGCCTATCCCTTTATGGCGGTCGCTCCACAGTACTGACAGCGCTGCAGGGTCAGGCAGGGTCATATCCATCACGTTGATGTAGATGTAGTCATTGCCCAGACCATGCATCTTGCTGAAATTAATCTTCCTACCCATAATCACTTGTTCTTGAGGTATTCGTCTACACGTGCTGCAGTCTCACGGCCGCTTGCTAAGGCGCGTACGACCAGGCTGGCTCCGTTCTTGGCATCACCTGCCAGGAATACGTTCTCAGCATACTGGGGATGCTCGGGTTTGAGGAATCCCATAGCCAGAAGCACCATCTCGCACTCTATGATCTCCTTCTCACCGGTAGGCTTCATGATAGGACGGCCGCCTTCGGGATTGGGTACCCACTCTACGGTCTCCACCTCAACACCTTTGAGGTTACCCTTACCGTCATCAATGAACTTGTTTGAGGTAAGGCACCAGCGGCGCTCACAACCCTCCTCATGACTGGTTGTGGTCTTGAGGATGTTAGGCCACTGCGGCCAGGGTGTTGCGGGGTTGTAGCCTACAGGAGGCTTGGGCATGATCTCGATCTGGGTAACGCTTACGGCACCCTGACGATGACATGTGCCGATGCAGTCGCTACCGGTATCACCGCCACCGATAACCAGGACTCTCTTACCCTTGGCCGATACGGTCTCATCGGGAGTGAACTCCTGACCGGCCAGACGGAGGTTCTGCTGTGTAAGCATCTGCAGGGCGAAATATACACCCTTGAGCTCACGTCCGGGAATCTTGAGGTCACGTGCGGTAGGTGTACCGTTTGATATTACGTATGCGTCAAAGCCCTCAGGAAGTTTGTTAAGGTCAACCATGGTGTTGAACTTGAACTTTATGCCCTCCTGCTCCATGATCGCCATACGGCGGTCAATCACGTACTTGTCAAGTTTGAAGTTAGGTATTCCGTAACGTACCAGTCCGCCGGCAGAAGGCATCTTGTCAAAGAGGGTAACCTCATAGCCCAGGGCGTTCAGACGGACTGCAGTTGAGAGTCCGGCAGGACCTGCACCTATGATGGCGACTGTCTTTCCGTTGCGTGCGTAAGTCTTGGGTTTAACATAACCCTCACGGAAGGCATGCTCTATGATTGAGCACTCATTTTCACGTACAGTTACAGGAGCATCTATGCAGAGGTTCAGGGCGCAGCTCTTCTCGCAGAGTGCAGGACAGATACGTCCTGTGAACTCAGGGAAGTCATTGGTTGCGGAGAGCAGCTTGTACGCCAGCTCCCATTTGCCTTTGTATACTGCATCCTGCCATTCCGGCTGTTTGTTGCCCAGGGGGCATGCCCAGTGGCAGAACGGTACGCCGCAATCCATGCAGCGTGAAGCCTGCAGCTGACGGCTGCTGTCGTTCAAGGTCTGTTCAACCTCTCCGAAGTCAGCGATTCTCTCGTGTATAGGTCTATGACCGGCATCCTGTCTCGGTACGGTCAAGAAAGCTCTTGGATTTCCCATAGTAGTGTCTCTTTTTCGATTTAATAATCACGCTGCACGCTGTCTATCTTCTGCTGCAGTGCCTTCATCTTCTCCTCCTGCAGGATGCGACGGTACTCGATAGGAGTTACCTGGATGAACTCACCAACGTAGTGTTCCCAGTTGTCAAGCATCCTCTTGGCCAGTTTGGAGCCGGTGTACTTGTAGTGTTTCTCAATCAGGCTGCGCAACTCGTCACGACCGGCCTTGTCCTCAATAAGGTCAAGCTCAATCATATCCATGTTGCAGTAGTAGTCAAAGTCGTGGTTCTTGTCCCAGACATATGCCAGACCACCTGACATACCGGCGGCAAAGTTACGACCGGTTGTACCGAGTACTACCACACGACCACCTGTCATATATTCGCAGCAGTGATCACCTGCTCCCTCAACCACGGCAGTAGCACCTGAGTTACGTACAGCGAAACGCTCACCTGCACGACCGTTGATGAATATCTCACCGCTGGTAGCTCCGTACAGGATGGTGTTACCTGCAATGATGTTCTCGGATGCGTCAAACTTGCTCTCAGCGGGCGGGCATATTGCTATACGGCCGCCTGAAAGGCCCTTGCCTACATAGTCATTGGCCTCACCTTCCAGTTTGAAGGTTACACCCTTCATAAGGAATGCGCCAAAGCTCTGTCCTGCCGATCCGTTGAACCTGACGTTGATGGTATCATCGGCCAGACCGTCATGTCCGTACTTGGTTGCTATCTCACCCGACAGCATTGCACCTGTGGCACGGTCTGTATTGATTATATCGTATAACAGTTCAACCTTTGAGCCGTTCTCTATGGCATCGGCCGATGCACTGATGATCTTCTGGTCGAGTATCTGACTCAGGTCATGCTTCTGGTCCTCTTTCTTGTAGAGGTCACCGTCAATCTTGGTAAGCATACGGCTGAAGTCAAGTCCGCGTGTCTTGTCGTTGAACTTGGCGGTATCTATCTCTATAAGGTCTGTACGGCCTATGATATCCTCAAACTTGCGGAATCCCATATCGGCCAGGAACTCACGTACGCCCTCGGCCATATACATATAGTAGTTTACAAGGTACTGGCTGTGACCGCGGAACTTGGCACGGAGTGCAGGATCCTGTGTGGCAACACCTACAGGGCAGGCGTTAGTATGGCACTTACGCATGAGCAAGCAACCCAATACAATGAGCTGAGCGGTTCCGAATCCGAACTCACCGGCACCCAGCAGAGCCATCGATATGACGTCACGTGGGGTCTTGAGCTGACCGTCAACCTGAACCTCGATCTCCTTACGCAGACCGTTCAGGACCAGAGTCTGCTGTGTCTCAGCAAGACCTATCTCAGGAGATACACCGGCGTAACGGATTGAAGAGGCAGGTGATGCACCTGTACCGCCCTCAGATCCTGATATAACGACCAGGTCTGCCTTGGCCTTAGCCACACCGGCTGCGATTGTACCTACACCGCTCTCAGCCACCAGCTTGACGCTGATCTTGGCTTTGGGGTTGACGTTACGCAGGTCAAATATGAGCTGTGCCAGATCCTCGATAGAATAGATATCGTGATGAGGAGGAGGTGAAATCAGTGAAATTCCGGGAATTGAGTTACGTGTACGGGCAATTATCTCGTTCACCTTGAAGCCGGGCAGCTGACCGCCCTCACCGGGCTTGGCACCCTGGGCAACCTTGATCTGAATCTCCTGTGCGTTGACCAGATACTCGGCTGTAACACCGAATCGGCCCGATGCCACCTGCTTGATGCGGCTGCTCAGTGATACGCCGTCCACATCAGTGTGGAAACGATCGCTGTCTTCACCACCCTCGCCGGTGTTGCTGCGTGAATCAAGAGTATTGAGAGCCAGAGCTATTGCCTCGTGTGCCTCCTTGCTGATGGCACCGAATGACATGGCAGCTCCGATAAAGCGCTTAACGATATTCTCTGCGGGCTCGACCTCATCAATTGATATAGGATTGCTCTTGAATTTGAAGTAGTTGCGCAGGAACAGCTGCTCGGGACGGTCATCCACGATTGAGCAGAACTCCTTGAACTTCTTGTAGCTTCCCAGACGGGTTGCAAGCTGCAGTGTTGAGATGGCCTCAGGTGTCCATGCATGACGTATACCGTCCTTACGGAACGCATACTGACCGATGAACGGCAGGACATCATCGGGTTCGGTCTTACCGAATCCCTGCTCCTGCATGCGTACGGCATCCTTGCAGATTCCGTCAAGCGTTACACCGCCTACGGTCGATGATGCTGTACCGAAATACTTGGCCAGAAGCTCCTGGCTGAGACCTATTGATTCAAAAATCTTGGCACCGCGGTAAGAACGTATGGTGCTGATACCCATCTTACTGAGTATCTTCTTAAGGCCCTTGTCAACGGCCTTGATGTAGTTGTGCTGAGCTGTCTCGTAGTCAAGCTGGATCTCACCTTTCTTAACCAGGTCATCAA
Organism: Bacteroidaceae bacterium; assembly: GCA_045131955.1. Classification (GTDB taxonomy): domain Bacteria; phylum Bacteroidota; class Bacteroidia; order Bacteroidales; family Bacteroidaceae; genus Colenecus. The sequence goes on along the minus strand of JBGURN010000107.1, from coordinate 2,162 downwards.
TTACGGCAAATGCCATGTAGGGGTTGACGGCACTTGCGCCGTAGCCCATAAGCAGAGCCACATGCATAACCTCACGGATCTCACCGCTCTCTACTATAAGAGCTGTCTGTACACGCTTCTGGATTGATACCAGATAGTGGTGGATGGCGCTTACGGCAAGCAATGAAGGAATTGCAGCATGAGTATCGTCAATGCCGCGATCGCTCAGTATAATGTAGTTGATACCGGCGTCAACAGACTGCTCAGCCTTCTTGCAGAGCTCCTGGATGGCATCGGCCATACCCTTGGCGCCTTTTGATTTCTCAAAGAGAATAGGAAGTTTTTCGGTGTTGAATCCCTTGTAGCGGATGTTGCAGAGCGTATCAAGCTCTGTGTTTGTAAGAACCGGCTGCGGCAGACGTACCATCTTGCAGTGGCCCTCACTGGGAGTAAGGATATTCATGCCAACGGCACCGATGTACTCGGTAAGTGACATGACAAGTTCTTCACGGATAGGATCTATAGGCGGGTTGGTAACCTGTGCGAACTGCTGTCGGAAATAGTTGAACAGCAGCTGGGGACGGTCAGAAAGAACTGCCAGCTGGGTATCGTTACCCATTGATGACAGAGGCTCCTGGCCGGTCTGGCACATAGGAACGATAACGCGGTCAATATCCTCACGTGTATAATCAAACGCCCTTAAGCGTCTTGTATAGTCTTGGACATCATTGGGTGCCTTACGGCCGCTCTTGAGCTTACCCAGCTCCACACGTCCTGCGCTGAGCCATCCTGCATAGTCAAGCTCACTTGCCAGGGTATCCTTAACCTCATTGTTACGGTATATCTGACCGTTGTCAGTATCTATAAGGAGAATCTTACCGGGCTGGAGTTTACCTTTCTCCACTATCTTGGCGGCATCGACCTGGATACATCCGACCTCAGATGCCATGATAAGCATACCGTCATCGGTGATAAGATAACGTGCGGGACGCAGACCGTTACGGTCCAGCATACCTCCTGCATAACGGCCATCGGTAAAGAGCATGGCTGCAGGTCCGTCCCAAGGCTCCATAAGGATTGAGTGGTACTCGTAGAATGCCTTGAGCTTATCGCTGATGGGGTTCTTTTCATTGAAAGACTCAGGAATCATCATGGCCATTGCGTGAGGCAGGGACATGCCTGAACGCACAAAGAACTCAAGTGCATTGTCAAATGACGCACTGTCGCTCATATCGGGCTGAACGATGGGATGAATATCGCTCACATCACCCAGAGCCTTTGATGAGAGCACGCTCTCACGGGCCTCCATCCAGCCGCGGTTTCCGCGAATGGTGTTAATCTCACCGTTGTGAGCCAGCATTCGGAAAGGCTGTGCAAGAGACCATGTAGGGAATGTATTTGTACTGAAACGGGAATGCACCATGGCTAAGCCACTGGTAAAGAACGGACTGCTAAGGTCCGGATAGTACTCACGCAGCTGAGTGGAGGTGAGCATTCCTTTATAAACTATGATACGGCATGAAAGTGATACAATATAGAAATCACGGTTGTCAATCCTCTGCTCAACATGCTTACGGATCTTGTAGAGCTTGGTCTCAAGTCCGTCTGATTCGGATGCACCGGTAACGAATATCTGTACAGTGTAGGGCTCAGTTGCACGGGCAGCTTCACCCAGGATATTGCTGTTCACGGGTACGTCACGTACGTTGGTGAGCTCAAGTCCCATCTTGGATACCTCCTCACGGATAATGTCCAGATACTGGCCACGCAGTTTCTCATCCTTGGGCAGGAACACAAGACCGGTTCCGTAACTGAGACGCTCAGGTACAGGAATACCCTGCAGGAGAATGAACTCGTGCGGTATCTGCAGCATGATTCCGGCTCCATCGCCCGACTTGTTGTCGGCAGCCTCGGCACCACGGTGCTTCATGTTCTCAAGCAGTGTGAGTGAACTGTCAACAAGCTGGTGTGTCTTGCCCCCCTTAAGGTTTACCATCATGCCTATTCCGCAGGCATCATGTTCGTTCTGAGGGTCGTATAATCCACGTGTTAGTTTCATAGATAAATGTTTTTCAGTACTTTAATATAATCAACACTCCTGTATATTCTTCAAAAAAGGGTGCCGCCGGAAGGCGGGTACCCAATTCTCAATTATCAATTATCAATTGATAAACAGCTGTTCT
>JBGURN010000106.1:0-4333 GCA_045131955.1 Bacteroidaceae bacterium | reverse complement strand
ACAATATCCAGCTTCAGGTCAAGCCCGGTGTGATGGCCTATATGTCCCGCTATGACAACACCACGCGCAGCGGTTTCCGCTTTTCGCTCGAGGAGTTTGACGGCAACACCCTCAAGTCGCGTCTCACAGCCGAGACCATCAAGTATGACTCGGTCGGGCTGTGGACGGTTCGCAACTATACCATTCGCGACTTCAAGGGCATGAAGGAGACCATGACCAAGGGCAATGTCATGGATACCTTGCTCAATATCGATCCGCGTGACTTCCTCATCTCCAAGAACGACGAGCAGACCATGACATCGCCTGAACTCAAAGCCTACATCAATAAGCAGAAGGCCCGTGGCGTCGCCAATATCAAGAACTTTGAGATAGAGTACGAGCGCCGCATTGCCATGACAGCTGCCGCCTTTATCCTCACCATCATCGGCCTCTCGCTCTCGTCGCGCAAGGTGCGTGGCGGCATCGGATTGAACATCGGACTGGGTCTGCTGCTCAGCTTCTCTTATATCCTCTTCATGACTGTGACCTCAACCTTCGCCGTGTCGGGTTATACCAGTCCCCGCATTGCAATGTGGATCCCCAACTTTGTCTATATTATCATTGCTGCGGTTCTCTACTACCGGGCATCCAGGTAACAATTCCCTACTATTAGAGGTTGTATTTCAAGAAATCGTCAAATTTTCTTTCATTTTATGTTTGTTTTAAAACAAATTAGTCCTTTTGTAGTGCCTAATGACGATAACCTCTTTATTGTATAACTTTTAAATATTCAAGTTTATGAAGAAATTATTTACTCTAGTTGTAATGGCAGTTTTTGCCATGGGAACGATGTTTGCCAATTGGCAGCCCAGTGATACCGAGGCCATTCGCCTTGACAAGGAAGATGCCGGTGGCCAGGTACAGATGAAAACCCTGCGTACCGATGACGGCAAGATTATCTTGACCTGGTTGCGTGGCGAGAGGACCGATAATGTGTTCTCCTACAAACTCCACTTGCAGATCTTTGATGCTAATGGCAATGAGATGTTCGGCGATGAGGGTATCATCGTGTGTGACAAGCGCACGCGCACCTGGACAACCGATTATGCCTTGACCCTTGCGCCTAACGGTGACATTCTGATGGCATATACCGACATCCGTAACGACCCGAGCGAGGAAAATGCCGAGACCTACATCTATCGCTACAATCAGCAGGGCCAGCCTGTATGGCCTGCCGACGGCATTCTGTTCCCTGCAGGAAGGATGCACGAGAATGCCTTGTCCGTTGAGGATATTGCGCCCCAAATCTGTGTGAGTGTTGATAACATCTTTGTTGCTGCCAACCACACCGAGTATTACATGGAGGAGGCCAACGAGGATAACTGGTCACCCTCACCCTGGTTCCCCAACCAGCAGATGCCCGACTCGGTCTTGGTCAATGGCGGAGGCTGGTTAATTATGATGATGAATGATGCCGGCGAGTTCACGAGCGAGCAGCCCCTGATGATCAATTCCAGAATGATCAAGATGGACCCTGCTCCCACTGGCAATGCATATCTGATCTATGACAATAAGAATCTGGGTCTTGATGCTCAGCTCTTGAATGCTGAACTGCAGAATGTGTGGGGTGATCCCGCAGTCATTGAAGAGCGGCAAGTGTCTAACGGCATGTATATGGCCACACCCCTCACCGCAGTTAATGAGGACGATGTGCTGATGATTTCTTACAGGGTATTGACCGACTTCTATGGTTACCAGGTTGTCAACTACTTGAATGAGTACGGTGGATATGCCAGTGAGGCTGTAAGCCTTACAGGAGGTGTCGACGGTGATGCAGGAGCAGCAGCAATGGGTGTCAAGGAGAATAGGGCACTCGTCGCTTGGGAATGGGCATATTCAGGCTCGGAGTATCACATGAATGCCAATGTGGTTGACGAGGACAACAACTACTTCTGGACGGGCGAGAATACCTATGGCGTTTCGCTTGAGATGACCAGTGATTGGGGCTTTACCCCCGTCAAGGTTATTCCCGTTAATGATGGCTGGGTTGTGCTTTACGGCAATAGCACCAGTTGGAATGGTGCCAACTTCATGGTTGTCAAGATCGATGAGTTCGGTGGTGAGGTTTGGAGAAAGCAGATCTGCGAGGACAACTTCAAGTCCAGCGGTTTCTCGGTGGTTTACGACGAGAAAAATGCCTATATCTTCTTCACCCAGGAGACTCAGTATGACGACAATTGGGAAGAGATTCCTGGCAGCGCCGGCATGTATGTGATGTGTGTTGACATCGCTGGCAAGACAACCGCAGTTTCTGAGGTGAAGACCGAGGCTGGCGTCGCTTCGACCGAGATTTACACCATCGACGGCCGTCGTGTTGATCAGCTTGAGAATGGTGTGAACATCGTTCGCACTACCGATACCAATGGCAATGTAACCACAACCAAGGTGCTCCATTAATCATTAATATCAATTGACGATTAAACCGTCAACCCCATGTGCGTGTCTAAGCGAGTGGGGTTGGCGGTTTTTTTGTCTGTAGCTGTCTGAACCAGTATGTCAAAAAAAACGTTAAAATGTTATTGTAAAATGTCTTTTTATGGGATTTTATTTACCTTTGCGAGTTGAAAAAAATAACCTAAACATTTGAGTATTATGAAAAAGATTTTTGTCTCATTGATTGTTTGCTTGCTTGCTGGTTATGGAGTTGCTCAGGCCCAGTTGCCTGCTGTTACGCTTAAGACCTTAGATGGTGGCACGGTACAGAGCGAGACGTTGAGCAACGACGGTAAACCGTTTATCATCGACTTCTTTGCCACGTGGTGCAAACCGTGTAACCGAGAACTCTCGGCAATTGCCGAGGTCTATGAGGACTGGCAGCAAGAGACGGGTGTGAAGATATTTGCCGTGAGCATTGACCAGGCTCAGAACATTCACAAGGTAAAACCCCTTGTGGACCAGAACGAGTGGGAATATGACGTGTTGCTTGACCCCAACAGTGATTTGCTCAAGGCACTGGGTGGACAGATGATTCCCTTTGTCGTCGTCGTGGATGGCAAGGGCAATATCGTGGCGAAGCATAGCGGATACACCGACGGTGGTGAAAATGAATTAATTGAGGAAGTACGCAAGCTTCTAGCCCAATAGTCTCCCATCAACTCTAGAATGAATCCTAAAAAACTGATACCCTTGTTGCTGCCGGTTATGTTGCTGGTAGCAACGCCTGTTTTCGCTCAGGTGACGCTGAGCGGTAGTGTCCAGAGTGACATCCTTGTTCCGCAAGATGATGACAAAATCGGTACTGAACATAGTGATGACAAGGTGCTGACCAATACCTATCTGGACCTGAACTTAGGCAGCAAATATGTCGATGCGGGAGCGCGGTTTGAGTTCCTGAAATATCCCTTGCCCGGCTACGAGCCTGATTTCAAGGGGTGGGGCGTACCGCACTTCTATGTGAAAGGTCACTACAAGAATGTGGAACTCACCGCCGGTGACTACTATGAGCAGTTCGGCTCGGGTTTCGTGTTGCGTACCTACGAGGAACGCTCTTTGGGCATTGACAATGCCCTGCGTGGCGGCCGCATCGTCTATAAACCTGTGTCGGGTGTGACATTGAAGGCTCTGACAGGTAAGCAGCGCCGCTATTGGCACCACAACGATGCCCTCGTTAGCGGTGCTGATATCGAGGTGGGGCTGGAACAGTTTATCAAGGCGTTAGAGGCTCACGATACCCACATCACCTTGGGTGGTTCGTGGGTTAACAAGCATGAGAAGGCCAATGCCGACGCCATTTTTGTCGATGCAACCCACAAACTGAATCTGCCCAAGTATGTCAACGCTTGGGATGCTCGAATCAATCTGACGCACAAGGGCTTCAGTGTCCTTGCCGAGTATGCCCAGAAGACCCAAGACCCGTCCTTTGACAATGGTTACCATTTTGGCAAGGGCAATGTGGCGATGCTCAGCACCTCCTATTCCCAGAAGGGTATGAGCGTCTTGTTGCAGGCCAAGCGCAGCGAGGGCATGTCCTTCCGCAGCCGCCGCAGCATGAGCGGTACATCAAGTTACATCAACCACTTGCCCGCCTTTACTCACGACCAGACCTACGCCTTGGCTGCGCAGTATCCCTACGCCACCAATCCCAACGGCGAATGGGCATTCCAGGCCGAGTTCGGTTACTCGTTCAAGAAGGGTACGACGTTAGGTGGCAAGTATGGCACAAAGCTGAAATTCAATCTCTCCCATGTGCGCGGCTTGGACTATGACGGGGTGAAAAATCCTGTTGCCGAGGGTCGTGTCATCGGTAGCAATGGCTATAAGTCCAGTTTCTTTAAAATGGGAGAAACCTACTATC
>JBGURN010000105.1:0-4270 GCA_045131955.1 Bacteroidaceae bacterium | reverse complement strand
GCGTAAACGCCCTCTCGACCAAGATGATCACCGAGGTATTCCGCGACGGCAAGGTATACCGTCAGGAGTACGCCTGCGGCAAGCCCGTAACCGCCGTTGAATGCGTAGGCACCACCGATATCAACGGTACCCGCCAGACCTTCTGGCCCGACGGATCGATATTCACCACAACTGAATATAAATACGATATCCTCGCAGCCCGTCTGCATGAACTTGCATTCCTGAATGCAGGTCTTAAGATATCTCTCACCGACTACCGTGTCATGGAGGAGGGAGAGCCCAAGAAGGATGTCTATTTCTCGAATGAGGGACTCAAGGAGTTCGTCAGCTACATTGACGAGAACCGCGTTCACCTCATCCAGGATCCTATTTACCTTAATACCGAGAAGCAGGGTGTACCAATTGAGGTAGCCATCCTCTACAACACCGAGTATAAGGAGACAATCCGTTCATTCGTAAACAACATCAACACCATAGAGGGCGGTACCCATCTGGTAGGTTTCCGCACTGCTCTGACACGTACCCTCAAGAAGTACGCCGATGACAACAAGTTCCTTGAGAAAGCCAAGGTTGAGATTGAGGGCGAGGATTTCCGCGAGGGTCTTACCGCCGTTATCTCAGTCAAGGTAGCTGAGCCTCAGTTTGAGGGTCAGACCAAGACAAAACTTGGCAACTCCGAGGTTGCCGGTGCTGTCCAGCAGGCTGTAGGTGAGGCTCTTACATTCTATCTTGAGGAGCATCCCAAGGAGGCCAAGATGATTGTTGAGAAAGTTATCCTGGCAGCTCAGGCACGTGTAGCCGCCCGCAAGGCACGCGAGAGCGTTCAGCGCAAGAGCCCGCTCTCAGGCAGCGGACTTCCCGGCAAGCTTGCCGACTGCTCCGATAAGGATCCGGCCAACTGCGAGCTCTTTATCGTCGAGGGAGATTCTGCAGGCGGTAGCGCCAAGCAGGGTCGCGACCGTCACACTCAGGCTATCCTGCCTATCCGCGGTAAGATATTCAACGTGGAGCGCGTAATGTGGCACAAGGCATTCGACCATGAGGAGGTCAACAACATAATCCAGGCTCTGGGCGTACGTTTCGGACTCAACCCCGAGGATTCCAAGGCCGCCAACTACGACAAACTGCGTTACTACAAGGTAATAATCATGACCGATGCCGATGTCGATGGCTCTCACATCGACACCCTCATCATGACACTGTTCTTCCGCTACATGCCGGAGCTCATCGAGCAGGGCCACCTCTACATAGCCACACCTCCCCTCTACCTCTGCACAAAGGGTAAGGTCAAGGAGTTCTGCTATGATGACGTACAGCGCCAGCGCTTTATTGACCAGTACGGCGGCGGACTTGAGCAGAATATCGTAACCCAGCGCTACAAAGGTCTGGGTGAGATGAATCCCGAGCAGCTTTGGGAGACCACAATGAACCCCGAGAACCGTCTGCTCAAGCAGGTTCACATCCAGGATGCAGCCGAGGCTGACCGCATATTCTCCATGCTTATGGGTGAAGACGTGGGTACAAGACGCGAGTTCATCGAGCGCAATGCGACCTATGCAAACATTGATGCATAATCAAGCCTGCAGCAAATTGAGAATTGAAAATTGAGAATTGAGAATTAGAAAACCTTGCCGCGGCAAGGTTTTCTTTTTTTACGCAGGTACAGCGTATTAATTCTCAATTCTCAATTCTCAATTCTCAAATAAAAAAAACGTCCAGATTGAAAATCCGGACGAAATCAAATTAGACACAAAGGGAACCGACCCTTTTGCGTCACGCGAGCTTAGCGATGTAAGCGCAGAGCTTTGACTTGAGGTTAGCGGCCTTGTTCTTGTGGATGAGCTTGGTCTTAGCCATCTTGTCAAGCATCTTCTGAACCTTAGGATAGGTTGCAGCGGCCTCTTCCTTGTTGGTCATAGCACGAAGCTGACGAACTGCATTACGCATGGTCTTTGCATAATAACGGTTGTGAAGTCTTCTCTTCTCGCTCTTTCTGATAGCCTTCAAGGCTGATTTGTGGTTTGCCATTATAAAATCAAATTTTTATTGTTTCTATTTTGTAGCGCGTATGAGAGTCGAACTCATCTTGCAAGAATGAAAATCTTGAGTACTAGCCGATATACGAACGCGCCATCAGTTCTGATATAGCTCAGACAGCTGCCCTATAAAGCGGATGCAAAAGTAGCTACATTTTTCCAAACGGCAAACTTTCTCCATAAAAAATTTTATAACTTCGCGCTACACTCAACACAAACATTTACAATGTGGCAGGAAGAGCACGGCATACTGATTGGGGCTGTCAGACATAACGACAGGACCAGTGTAGCCCGTATCTTTACCCAGACCCACGGAATGGTTCCATTCATATGGTTTCTCTCCAAGAGCGGAAAGAACGCATCCCGAAACACGCTACTCCAGCCACTCACCCACTTGGATTTCCAGGCCGAATACGTACCCAACGAGACCCTACATCATCTCAAGGACGCCAAGAACTCCATGCCCTACAAGGACATCCCTTTCAACCCGGTAAAGAGCGCCATCTCACTCTTTCTCTCAGAGTTCCTGACCCACGCGCTCCATGGCGAGCAGACCAACCCAGGGCTCTACCGGTTCCTCAAGGAGTCACTCACATGGTTTGACAACGCACCTGTAACGTCATGCGCCAATTTCCATACGGCCGTCATGCTTGGCACCGCAAGCCACATAGGAATCTGCCCCAACATCAGTGAATACAAGCCCGGATATGTGCTCGATATGCGCGAAGGCTGTTTCACGCCCGAGCCGCAGCACACCGATTTCATGACACCCGAGCTTTCATACAAGCTCTACCTGCTGCTCAACACCAGCTATGACAACATAGAAGACGCGCCACTGACCGGTCAGCAGCGCGTCATGATGTTGAACCTTCTCAACTCCTATTTCAAGCTTCACGTACCCCTGTTTCCGACCCTTAAGTCAATCGAGGTACTTGAGACTGTATTCGGTTAGGCTCTGAGAGCTTTCAGTTCGTTTATACCCTCGGGATTCCTCTGATATGTAGGTGATGATTCAAGGGCATCGATCAGGGCATCATTGTCCAAATCGGAGTCTGACATCTCATACCAGTAAATCTGACGTTTGTTCACACGGTCACCGTAGATGCCCTCGATGACGCGGTCGGTCTCCTCCTCGTCATCCATCATAGGCAGGCTCTCCATGCCGAATCCGGTAGCAAGCACGGTAATCTTGACCTCGTCGTCAAGGTTCTCGTCATTGGCAAGACCCCAGATAACCTCAATGTTCTTATCCTCGAACTTGTCCATGAAGTGACGTACGGCGTTCATCTCGTCAAGCATAAGCTGATGTTCAGCCTTGGTGCTCTGGTAGATGTTGAACAGTATCTTCTTGGCACGGTAGATATCGTTATTGTAAAGAAGAGGTGACTTGAGGGCAGCCTCAAAGGCCTCGTTCACGCGGTTTCCGCCCTTGGCTACTCCGGTACTCATTATAGCCACGCCTCCGTTGCTCAGAATCTTCTTTACATCACGGAAGTCAAGGTTTATTATACCACGGCAGGTAATCAGCTCGGCTATACTCTTGGTCGCGGTGGTAAGGGTCTCATCGGCATGTTTGAAACCTGTTGCTATACTCTGGTCGGGATAGATCTCAAGCAGTTTCTCGTTGCTTATCACGAGCAGCGCATCGACATACTGTGACATCTCACGCACGCCCTTGAGAGCCTGCTTGATCTTGGGACGCATCTCAAACTTGAACGGGATGGTCACGATGCCCACGGTCAGCATACCGCACTCCTTGGCGCAGCGTGCTATTACAGGAGCGGCACCGGTTCCTGTTCCGCCACCCATACCGGCGGTTATGAACACCATCTGGGTGTCATCCTTGAACTGGTTCTTTATCTCCTCTATGCTCTCCTCGGCAGCCTTGCGGGCAACCTCAGGGTCGTTACCGGCACCCAGACCGTTGGTAGTCTGGCGTCCCAGCTGCAGCTTTACGGGTATCTCAGAGTCGGCAAGCGCCTGCTGGTCTGTGTTGGCAATCACGAACACTACGTCATGAATACCCTCACGGTACATATTCTTGACTGCGTTACCGCCGCCACCTCCTACACCGATAACCTTAATGATCTTACGGGATTCGGTAGGGAAATCAAACGGCAGAATCTCGTTCTCCTCAAATTCTTTTATATCCTGGTTCATAATCCTGTTCTCTTAAGGTTAATTCTTGGTATTGTTGTCATCTTTATCCTCAAAGAAGGTCTCGCTGGCATTCA
>JBGURN010000104.1:0-2057 GCA_045131955.1 Bacteroidaceae bacterium | reverse complement strand
GCTGTTCGTTCCACTTTACAAGATAGTGTGAACTCTGGCCGTCGTATAATTCCGGAGGAGTTCCCGAATCATAAACCGGTGAAACGGTCACTGTCTCCGAACCGATCTGCGCCTCTGTCACTTCGTACGTGTAAACATAAGGTATATTCTGATCTCCTTTATACTCGTAACGCAGAAGTTCCGTAATGCTGCCCTTCCAGGAATTCTGCTGGTCACCATTCGCAACGCCAGGCGCAAGGGCACCCTTGTTGAAAATCGTCGGCAGTCCGTTTTCATTGCTTGCGGTGAGCCTCATTGTGTAATCATACGGGTTAGTCGCAACAGGCTCTGAAGGATTATTCGGGTCTAAATTACCACTCGCATGGCCCGGAACAATATTGTCCAGAACCTCATCAATATCCCATATGATTTCGTCATTGCTTGACAATTCGCACGTCCACTTATGATATTCAGGTATTGCTTCCGGATTGGTTTTATTATAGTAATTGACTTCCGGATGGTTAACGTCATAGAGCTTAACCCATGTATCATTTCCGGCATAAAGCCACAGCGTGACTTCTTGCGCTGAATTGACGTTATCAATCGTGAACGTAACCTGCGGATTGTTGGGATAATAATACGTGCTGCTCGGGGCTCCTTCACTGGTATGCGGGATTGTTCTGGGGGTTGTGCCAGCCGGTGTTGAGCCGACAGTAACCGAGCTTCCTCCCACGCATACCACATGCTCAGTCTCATGATAGTCATCCCCATGTTCCGTGTCATGGTAGATTGGCTTCATGGTAAATGATGCGCCCTCGGGAACATACACGACTCTTGTTGTTGTTACGCGAGGATTTCCGGGTGTACCTCCTTCGTCGACAAGGTTGATGGTTATCGGGTACAGCTTACGATAGACAGGCGTTTCGCCATCCATGAATTTCGCCGCGGCTACGTACTTTTTCTGCGTTACTTTGAACACTACGGTGTCGTTTTTGTGAAGAGTATCGCTGCCGCCCTCCCATTCTTTCTCTATATTGAGCTCCGTCAGCTGATCCGTCGGACTCATCGGTTCGTTTTTGATAATACACGAATAGCTGCCGTAATCCGGATCCTCGGTATCTGTTATCTCTCCTCCTTCGATGGAATGTTTGTACCCTTCAACATGGGTTTCCTCCGTAACGTAGTACTGATAGATCACTTCGACCGGGGTCGTCTGATCTGCGGGAGTGTACTTGCCGTACTTGGGAAGCCGTGTAACTGTTTCCGTCCAGCTCTGATCCGGGTGTTCGGCATCGTACTGAAGTACTCCTGTATAACCCAGCGCAGACGGCACGTAGACTTTGCCCGCTTCAACCTCCTCAGGAGTCTTGACCAATTCTTCCACAGGATACGGTTCTTCTGCCCGTTTCTTACTCCCCGGGTTCTCAGGGTCGTCGACCAATTGATAGGGAGCCCTGTAGATCTTATAATTGATCGGATCCGTTGTGTGCTCAACCTCGTTGCCTTCGCGGTCTGTCCACACCTTGTGCACCTCGAGCTTGGTCGTATCCAGATCGTTCGTGAACGATGCAACATTGGCCGTCGCCTGCGAATCAGGAGCAACCGTGATCACCACCGGTGTCGTGACAAGGCTGATCCCATTCGTATTGGTGGTCCCGGTCTCGGTGATGGTGTACTCGCCGGGAAGCAGATCGTTAAGCACCGTTGTACCGGTTTCACCTTGACTTACCGTAACTGTTATGGTTCCGCTGTAGTTATTCGGACCTGTGACGGAGAATGTGTAATCGCCGTCAGCGATGGTCTTGTTGTCTTCCGGCACAGCGGCTTGGTCAACCGTGACTTCTTTCTCGATTGTCAGAGCACCACGCTTCACTTCATTTGTGATCTTGATCGTACCGGTCTGGCTCAAATTGTCGTTATCATAAGAGATAACATGATACGTATCCGGCACGCATCCCGTCTCAACGACGTAATAGTAATACAGGTTCTCCTCGTAATCATACCTGTCAAGGTTATCAAATACATGCTTCCAATCGTTGTCAGCCTTTGTGATCGTGTAGGTCTGCTTAAAATCAGGG
>JBGURN010000103.1:0-2314 GCA_045131955.1 Bacteroidaceae bacterium | reverse complement strand
CCCACACTCGGCCGTCATCCTCAGTCTCCACAGCCCTGAGCTCATTGTCAGAGACATGAAAATGCAGGATCATGAAATCCGACGCATGAGCAGCGCGGACTTTCACGACCGGATTACGGTCAGACCAATGCCAGTTGTCATGAGCTACAGGAGCGAATCCGACGCCGGCAGCATCAAGCAGGGCCGGCACATCCGCAAGATTCCCGGAAGCGGGAATGTCGATTTTTCTTATGTTCATCCGAAAATGTGGTTTTGTGTCAATGTTAATGTCCGCAAATATACTGTTAATTACTGATAAATACAACGGGGAAACATATCAGAATATTCCCGCAAATGTCTTATATTAGCAGTCACATAAGCAACTTACACAAAAACAAATAACGAGTCTTAAATTATTGAGAAAATGGACAAAACCTTTACTGACACTAAAGGGGCTTTCTATGATGCTCCAAGGTGTGAAATTCTTGACCTTCACGCAGAAGGCGTGATCTGTGGCAGCGGCTTCGGTTCTCCGGGCGCAGCAGGAGACATGTTCAACAACAATGACTACGGTTCATTCTAAAATGCTACAGCAATGAAAAAGTCGTACATATTTCTAGCTGCAGCAGCAGTAGTCAGCGCAGTTTCCTGCCAGAAGTCAGAAATTGACCAGAATGGACCGGCGAACACCGTCCATATGGAGATTTCCGCTATTGATACCAAGACCGTACTCGGAAGTGACGGACAGTCGACGCTTTGGAACGCCTCCGGAGAGAAACTCATGATCCTCGAAAGCGCAGGCGGCTCGGTAGTCTATGCCGAATCCGCAGACGGCGTCACCCCTGACGGAGGACATACAATGAACTTCGGAGTAGATCTTCCTGAAAAGGAAGCTGCAAGCTACACCTACTATGCCCTCTATCCATCTACATGCTATGTGACAGGAAGCAACCTGGCCGTATCCAACGTCAAGGTAATCACTCCTTCCACCCAGCATCCGACCAATGCCAGCTTCGACCCGGCAGCAGACTTTCTTGTATCATCGCCGGTCACTGCGACTAGCCAGCCGACCAGCCTCGAGCTCTCATTCGCAAGAAAGATCGCCCTCGGCAAGATGACAATATCGAACCTCAACACTTCGGACGACGTAGCATCCGTAAGGTTCGAGGCCGAAGGCAAGAAACTCTCCGGTCGCAGTTACGTGGACCTTACTACCGGCAGGATCAATGAATATGGATACGCCAGCCAGCATCAGGACTACGTAGAACTCGACTATGCAGGCAAGAGCTATGCAGCCAACGGCCTGGACGCATATTTCATGTGCTTCCCTGAGACCCTGTCCGAAGGAGACGCATTCAAAGTGACAGTCAGCACCAAGACCAAGAGGTTCGTAAAGAATATCACCGTTCAGGCCGGCAAGTCACTGGAATTCAAGGCAGGAGAAAAGGCCATCTTCACCATCGACTTCACCGGCATCGAAGGAGAAGTGATCGCAGTGGACAAGCGCTACGGTTCGCTCAAGGCATCCGAGATCACCGTTAGCTACTCATACACCAACGCAGCCGATTATGTCCAGACATCTGGGCTCAAGTGGAAGATCGGAGCTACAAAGAACAATGACAACATGCAGCTTGGAAATGCCAATGGCAGCGGCAACTCGTCCCAGAGCTACATCAAGCTTCCAGACCTCACTGAAGATATCAGGATCGTCAAGGTACATCTCAAGCAAAGCATGCAGAGCGGCAAGCACCTGGCTCTTGTGTCCGGTCCTCAGGCAAACCCTGTAGCCAGCGACGCCATAATGACCCAGAGCAGCACCGCGACAGAGATAGTATTCGACCTTGAAAATGCCGGCATAACCGGAAAGAAGACCGCATACCTTCGTGCAGATGCTGTTGCAAACGTCACCGAGATAGAGTTCTGGGCCGGTGAGGACAACAGGCCTAAGATCGCAACTCCTTCAGACATCACCGCCGTCGTGGATGACGAGTTTGACAACAAGATAAACATCTCCTGGACTGCAGTAGACGGAGCCCTGAAGTATGTAGTAACCGTTACGGACCCAGATGACAACAGCACTGAGTATGAGACTTCCAACACTACTTATTCCGTAAGCAACCTGGAATACTCTACCACATATCAGGTAACGGTGGCCACTATCTCCGCCGACAAGTCCACATACCTTGACTCTGACCCATCCGCAGCTGTAAGCGTATCCCTCGCAGCCCCGGTCGGTCCTACGACAGGCTCGCTCCTTTTCAGCTGCGATTTCGGCACGAGCGCTCTGTCGGACTGGTCAAGCTACACTGGTGGAACCTCATACGGGAATGCAAGC
>JBGURN010000102.1:0-5935 GCA_045131955.1 Bacteroidaceae bacterium | reverse complement strand
TCTTAAGTCCGGGCGTCGCAACTGCAACTTCACTTTTGCCAATCTTTTGGGTTGGCAATCGTGGTTTGAAACTGAGGTTAGCGTGCTTAAGGACGCTGTTGTCCTGCGTTTCAATCTGGACGGTGAACGGGCGTACATGCTCTGCATGCAGGGAGTTCCTCCTTGTGAGCTGCTCCAGGCACTATGTGATGACAGTTGCCACAAACTGATACTTCTGGGCCTGGAGGATGATGCGGCATTGCAGTTGCAGCAGAACGCCTGCCATGAAGGTATCAATATCAATGTGGAACCTGTACGCAACCAATATGATTACATCTATAAGCGTTCAGATCTGGCTTCATTGCAAGGCGGCAAACTCAAGGCTAAGCGCAATCATGTGAACCGTTTCAACATCCTGTATCCGGATTTTGAGTATCGGCCCCTGACACCGGCTCTGTTTGATGACTGCCGCAGGGTGGTTACATTATGGACCGATGAAAAAGAGCACGAAAACCCGTCTTGGGGTAACACGTTGCAGGCCGAGCATGACGTGATGGAGACCATATTCGCCCATTGGGATGAGCTTGGAATGCTTGGCGGTAGCATATTTGTGGATGGCCGGATGGTTGCATTCACGTATGGATCGGCCGTGACCGATGACACATTTGACGTTTGTGTGGAGAAAGCTGACCGTAATGTGGAGGGCGCATTCAGCATCATAAACCAGCAGTTCTGCGCACACCTGCCGGAGCAGTTCACCTATGTGAACCGTGAGGAGGATATGGGGCTTGAGGGACTGCGTAAGGCCAAACTCTCATACCATCCCGAGATCCTGCTTACATATAATGTGGTAACCCTGAAATCCTGACGCATTATGTCCTACACGTTACACAGAATGACTGTGGCCGATGCCCCGCTAACCGTAGAGTGGATGACCCGGCAGTACGGGTTTGACCGTAATGAGGTTGAGAACTGGGTGCGTGACCTGCATTTCAACTGGCCGCTCAGTGTCAAGGCGGTTGATAACAACGGCCGCGTGATAGGACTGCTCAACATGAGTGACTACCGCATAGAGGAGGAAACCGCCCGGATCAAAAAGGAAAATCCTGAACTGTTGGCCAGGTTAAACAGCCAGCGTTATACCGCCGTGTTCTCATTCATAGTCCGTGAAGACTATCGCGGCACACGCCTCAACTACGATATGCTGATGGAAATCATGCCTGAACTGAAAGCCAACTACGATTTCATTTTCATACCTGTTCTGCACCGCCTTAAGACCCACAGTTATTGGCAGCGCTGGGGCGCCCGTGAATTCTATCGCGACTCAGACAGCGTGTATTACCTGTTGAAAACGACACATAAGGGACACTATATATGAAAACAACATTCCTGATATTATTTGCCGTTATTGTGGCGGGTCTTGCGTATGAGGTCTGGCACCTGTGGCGGCTTACTCCGGCCGGATGGCCTATGAAGCTTGCGGTCGCGGGCCTGTTTGTGCTGTGGTTCGGCATCATGATGATAGGATTCCGTTACACTGAGAGATTCTCTGTTAGGTTTGCCACATTCCTTTATGACGTAGGTAACCCGTGGCTGGTTGCATTCGTGTACCTGCTTATCATATTCCTTTTGGCCGATATAGCATCGGTCTGCAGGATTCTGCCCAAATCATATCTGCATGATAGCGTAATAGGATTCGTAAGTGTAGTAGGGGGGATAACGGTTCTAATGACAGCCGGATGCATTCACTACCATCATAAATACAGGGAGGAACTTACCATTCAAACGGACAAACCATTAGACAGGCCTATGACCATAGTCCTGGCCAGTGATTTGCATATAGGTTACCATAACCGCAAGGCTGAACTGGGCCGATGGATAGACCTGATGAATGCCGAGAATCCGGACCTGGTACTGATAGGCGGCGATATCGTGGACCGCAGCGTAAGGACCGTTCTGGAATGCGGTTTTGCCGATGAATTCAAACGGCTCAAGGCCCCTGTATTTACCATCCTGGGCAATCATGAGTATTACAGTGATGTTGATGGTGCCCGCAGGTTCCTGAGCGATGCCGGAATAACCCTGCTGCGTGACAGTGTAGTAGAGTTTGGTGGCTTACAGATAATAGGCCGTGATGACCGTACAAACCGCATGCGCAAACCGCTGGGCGCATTGGTTAAGGATACGGATGAATTCACCATCCTGTTGGATCACCAGCCGTATCATCTTGAGGAGGCAGAGAATGCAGGCATAGATTTCCAGTTCAGCGGCCACACCCACCGAGGCCAGTTCTGGCCCTTATCATGGATAACCGATGCCATGTATGAGAAATCATGGGGTCACCACACCCGTGGCAACACCCGTTACTACATAAGTTCCGGCTTAGGCATCTGGGGCCCCAAGATCCGCATCGGTACCCGCTCCGAGTACCTGGTGCTGCACATCACCAATTGACCCAATGGGGACTGCCCCCCTGTGACACTTGATCTTTATCCGCCGCTGGAAATCCCGTCGCTGGACCACGAAAATACATTAAATATTGCCTTTGAGATACTTGTAGCGCAATAGCAACAACATGTTTCTTGACAAGTGCTTTCCTGCATGCTAACTTTGCATCGTCAATAAAAACAAAACGACAATGGAAGTAAAAGAAATACTTAAGAATCTGCGTGAGCGCAACAATCTCACACAGGACCAGATGGCAGAACGCATCAATGTAACACGTCAGGCCGTAAGCCGTTGGGAAACAGGTCAGACTCAACCTAACCCGGAGATGCTCAAAGTCTTGTCACGTGAGTTTGGAGTATCTATCAATACATTGCTGGGCGCACCCCGTACACTCTACTGCCAGTGCTGCGGAATGCCGCTCTCAGACGATTCCATGATTAGCCGTGAGACCGATGGCAGTTTCAACGAGGATTACTGCAAATGGTGCTATACCGACGGCAAGTTTACTTATGACAGCAAGGATGCTCTCCTGGATTTCCTGATTGCGCATATGCCCAACCCCGACAATCAGTCAGACAGTGAGCGCAGGACTTTTTACGACACCCATCTTTCTCAGCTGAAACACTGGAAGTGAAAAATGGCACATTAGGGACTGTCCCCAATGTGTCATTTCCGGAACAGATATGCTACTATTGCGCCGCTTATGTTATGCCAGACGCTGAATATGGCACCGGGTATGGTGGCCAGGGGATAGGCAGCAAAGTGCAGGGTGGCCAGTGATGATGCCAGACCGGAATTCTGCATGCCCACCTCAATGGATATGGCCCGTTTCTTGGGCTCGGACAGCCTGAGCAAAGATCCAATGACGTAACCCAGACCCAGTCCGCAGATATTGTGGAGTATCACTACAAGCACGATTATCATACCTCCCGCCAACAGCTTGTTTGCATTGGCCGCAATTATGATTGCCACGATGAATGCAATAGCCAATGATGAGAAAGCGGGCAGATAATCGACAGCCTTATCGGTAAACTTAGGCCACAGGCTCTTTATGATAAGACCTACTACAATGGGTAGAATCACCACCCAGAGTATGCTCAGCAGCATTCCAAGTACATCCACGTTGACACTCTCGCCGGCAAACGCCCATGTGAGTAGTGGAGTCAGGAACGGGGCCAGAATGGTGGATACACCGGTCATGCCCACTGACAGCGCAAGATCCCCTTTAGCCAGATAGGTGATTACGTTCGATGCAGTACCGCCGGGACAGCAACCCACCAGCACTACGCCTAGCGCCAGCGCATCATCGAGCCTGAACACTCGTGCCAGCGTCCATGCCAGCAGGGGCATGATGGTGAATTGTGCCAGACACCCTATCAATATATCCTTGGGACGGCTGAATACAATCCTGAAATCCTGCAGGTTGAGTGTAAGACCCATGCCGAACATGACAACGCCCAGCAGATAGTTAATGACCGTAGGGCGTATCCTGGAAAGTGCATCGGGAAATACAAATGCCAGTACTGCCGCCGCAAATACCAGCAATCCCATGTATTTGGATATGAACTGACAAAGTTTCTTCATATACTGATCCAGTCCTCAATTACCTTCTTAGATGCACCGTTCAGGAGTTTGCCTGGATTCCAGTTTATGGCGGGATACTGTGCCTGGAACTGCTTATCGGCCCCCGTTACATCGCTTCCGCCTGATGTGGCAAAGAACCTTACTGTCTTGCCTTCAAAGCCGTAGGCCTCAATAAAGGAGTTGATGATAGTTGGGGCGGTGTACCACCACACAGGGAATCCTATGTAGATAAAATCATAGCTGCCGGCATCTTTAAGATCCTTTATTATAGCTGGACGGGAACTCTTGTCCCTCATCTCCACTGAACTGCGTGAGTTGCGGTCGTGCCAATCCAGATCAGCTGCGGTATATCTAACTTCAGGCTTGATCTCATACAGAGTTCCGCCTGCCATATCGGCCAGTTGCTTGGCCACTCTCTCAGTCACTCCTGATGCTGAGAAATATGCTACTAATACTTTACTCATAGTTACATTTTTGTTTACAAGCTCTCCTTCAATATCTCAGTAACGTCCTCTTTTGTCAGATTCAGATATCCGGCGGGATAGACCACGGTTGTATCGGTAATACCCGGAATCATGTCCGCGTTGGCACCAAGTTCGCTTATGGTGAGTGGCAGACCGATTTCCAGCATCCAGTTTTTCAGAGCCTCCAATCCGGCTTCGGCCAGTTCACGTTCAGTTTTACCCTCAGTTGGAATATCCCATACGTTGTGCGCAAAACGGGCAAACTTAGGCAGACCGTTTTCCATCGCCCTGCTATAGTATGCCATTGTGACCGATGCCAGCGCATATCCGTGAGGCGCGTGTGTCCAGGCTCCCACGCTGTGACCGATCATGTGTACCATCCAGTCCTCCTTCTTACCCAGTCCGATGAGTGTGTTCAGCGCCCATGTAGCCGTCCACATAATGTTGGAGCGGGCCTCGTAGTCTTGCGGATTCTTTATGGCAATACGGCTGCTGTGGATGACTGAGCGCATCAACCCCTCGGCTATGTAGTCGCTAGTGTTGTCATCAAAATCAGAGAAATACTGTTCCATGATGTGGTTCATGATGTCGTAGATACCGGCCTTCATCTGGTTCTCAGGCACAGTCATCGTGAACTTAGGGTTCAGTATGGAGAACTTAGGCATCAGGCGGCTGTCAAACACGTGACCCACCTTAAACGTATGCTCCGCATCGGTAATAACCGTGCCGGCATTCATCTCTGAGCCTGTACCAGCCATCGTGAGGATACAAGCTACAGGCAGCAGTTTCTGGTCAGCATCAGGCTGCTCCTGCTTAAGCCAGAACTTATCCCAGTAGTCACCCTCATAATAGACCGATGCCGCCACCGCCTTTGAGTAGTCGCACACGCTACCGCCGCCTAATGCCAGAATCAGGTCAACGTTGTTGTTGCGGGCAATCTTCACGCCCTCGTTAAGTTTCTCCAGTGTGGGATTGGTCATCACACCGGGATTCTCCACGATGGTCTTGCCGGCCTCCTGCAGGATAGCCACCACCTGGTCATATATACCGTTGCGTTTCACACTGCCGTTACCGTAGTTTAGCAGCACCACTGGACCATAGTTTTTCAACTCATCCTTGAGGAAGTTCAAAGACTCATCACCAAAATACAGCTTGGTGGGATTGTAGAAAGAAAAGTTTCCTTGCATATCTAGATTCTTATGTTTCAGACAATATGCGCATCAGTTATTCAACCGTTTCTTGATGATAGCCGGGTTGCCGGCCACCATCACGTCGCTTGGCACGTCACGTATCACTACACTTCCGGCGGCCACAATTACACGGTCACCTATGGTCACGCCCGGGCATACCGTCACGTTGGCACCCAGCCAGCAGTCATTGCCAATTCTTATTCCACAGCGGCCAGTCCCAGCCACCGTCTGCAAACACTACATATCGGCAGTCTTCATCTACCACATCCT
>JBGURN010000101.1:0-9648 GCA_045131955.1 Bacteroidaceae bacterium | reverse complement strand
CACAGGCTTTCCGAATAGGCGACCTGGCCAGTGCCCATGAAGAGGCGCAGCAGAAGGGTATCACGAACTCAATCGCCTCATGCACCCTGTTCGTGGAACTGGGCCGCAAGGTATGGTTCTCAGCCGGTTCCGAGAAGAACGTAAAGCTGACCACACCTGAGGATATAGAGATTTTCAAGGCTTTGCTCACCTGCAAGAAAGAGAGTTGGTTCAAATGAGTCTCACTGAGATAGGATTATACAGGCAGTACATAGAACGTGTCCTGTCCGATGAGTTCCCCTGGAAACGGCTGGAGGGAAAGAACATCCTCGTGACCGGAGCCACCGGTATGATAGGGTCTTTCCTGGTTGACGTTCTCATGTCAAACGGACAGGCCGGCTACCAGGTATGGATATGCGGACGCAGCGAGGAGGGTGCCAGGAAGAGGTTTGACTCCTACTGGGAGAATCCCCGTTTCCATTTCCTGGGTCAGGACCTCACGGAGCCTGTCAACTCCGACATCTCATTCCAGTACATAATCCATGCGGCAGGATTCTCCTTCCCGGCAGCGTTCTCATCGGACCCTGTGGGAACCCTGCGCGGCACCATACTGGGAACGGACAACCTGCTCCGTTACGGGACAGCCCACGGCATGGAGCGTATGTTGTACGTTTCATCGGCCGAAGTCTACGGAGAGAGCGACAGCCCTGCAGAGTGGAAAGAGCATGACAGCGGATACGTGGACGTGACCACTCCCCGCGCCTGCTATCCTACCTCCAAGAGAGCCGCCGAGAACCTCTGTGCCTGCTATCATGCGCAGTTCGGGACCGATGTGGTTACCATACGCCCCTCACATACCTACGGACCAGCCTTCACCAAGGCCGATAACCGCGTCTACGTCCAGTTCATAAGGAATGCCGTAAGCGGTCAGGACATAGTGCTCAAGAGTGCCGGAACCCAGAGCCGCAGCTACTGCCATGTGGCCGACTGCGTATCGGCCCTGCTGTTTGCCCTGTTCTACGGAGAGAGCGGGCAGGCCTACAACATATCGGATGAGAACAGTTTCATATCCATACGCGAACTGGCTGAGATCACCGCACGTGCCGGACATGTGAACGTGGTGTTCCATGAGGCCGATGAGAGCGAGAAGCGTGCATTCTCTCCCAACGAGTCAACACGTCTGGATAACACTGCAATTAAGAAACTGGGATGGAAACCGCAGATTCCGGTTATCCAAGGCATCCCTGATACACTTGAAATAGTAAAGAACATACTATAATGGAAGATTACTCGGAATACAACGGCCCGGATACTCCGTTACGCAAGGCTCAGCTGGCATCGGTCGACGTCCTGAATGAGTTTGACCGCGTATGCAAGGAGAACGGTCTGGTCTATTGGCTGGACTTTGGCACACTGCTCGGTGCTGTCCGTCATAAGGGATTCGTTCCCTGGGACGATGACATTGACGTGAGCATGCCGTTGGCTGATTGGCAGAAGTTCAAGTCCATAGGCGCAGACAAGCTCGCCAAGGGTTATTTCATGCAGACTGAGGTGACCGACCCTGAGTCATGCATGGGCGACGGCCTGTTCAAGATCCGCAAGGACAACACCCTGTTCATCCATGATTTTGATGATTTCCGCAGCAATTATCATAAAGGTGTCTCCATCGATGTGTTTGCCGATGTGCCCTATCCTTCTGTTCCAAAAGGATTGCTCAAGTTCATGCGCAAACGCATATGCAAGGTACACGGATTCTTTCACTATCATCCCAGGCTCTCATTCAAGAACATAATCTCATACTTTGTGTTCCCTGTCTCCTATGTCCTGTTCAAGGGCATATGGAAACTGATATGCCTGTTCTCAAAAAAAGACCGCGAGCTTACGCCGATAGACCGTCTCATATACGGCTATCCCACCCTGCAGTCAGAGATGACACCCCCGTCGGAGATCCTGTTTGAGGGAAGGATGTATCCCGCTCCCAAGAACCCTGATGCCCGACTCAAGGATATGTACGGAGACTATATGGCTGTCCCACCCAAGGAGAAAAGACGTATCCACGCCAAGTTCGTGTGCGTTGATACATCGGACTGCCACGTCAACCTGTAAAGAGGATATCAAATGAAACAGTACGATTATCTCATAGTAGGAGCCGGACTCTATGGCAGCATGTTCGCCTACCGCGCACATAAGGCGGGCAAGCGGTGTCTTGTCATAGACCGTAACCCCCATATTGCGGGGGGATGCTATACCGAGGAGATAAACGGCATAAACGTACACAAGTACGGACCGCACATATTCCACACGTCAAACCGCCAGGTGTGGGATTTCATGAACAGCCTGGTTCCGTTCAACGACTTCATAAACTCACCTGTGGCATGCTACAAGGGCAAGCGATACAACCTGCCCTTCAACATGAACACCTTCCACCAGCTGTGGGGCGTGAACACTCCCGATGAGGCTAAGGCCATAATCGAGAGCCAGAGGGCTGAGTTTGCCCATATAACCGAGCCGCGGAACCTTGAGGAGCAGGCGCTCAAACTGGCCGGCAGGGATATATATGAGACCCTGGTCAAGGGCTACTCCGAGAAGCAGTGGGGTATGAAAGCCACAGAGATCCCGGCATTCGTGATACGCCGTCTGCCGTTCCGGTTCGAGTTCAACAACAACTATTTCAACGACACATACCAGGGTATACCCATAGGCGGCTACACCCCTATATTCCGCAAACTGCTCGAGGGCATCGAGGTCAGGCTCGATACCGACTACTTTGAGAACCGCGTATTTTTTGACTCCCTGGCTGAGAAGACCCTCTTTACCGGTCAGATCGATGCCTATTTCGATTACCGTCTTGGAGAGCTGGACTTCCGTTCGCTCCGTTTCGAGCACAAGCTTATGGAGGGCGTGAGCGATTTCCAGGGCAATGCAGTGGTTAACTACACCGAGGCGGAGATACCCTACACCCGTTGCATAGAACACAAGCATTTTGAGTTCGGCAAACAGCCCGACACCGTAATAACCTACGAGTATTCACGCAAATGGGAGAAAGGTGCATCGCCCTACTATCCCATCAACAACGAACGTAACAACTCCCTCTACGCCAGGTATGCGGAACTTGCCGCCGGTCAGCCAAACGTCATATTCGGAGGACGACTGGCCGAGTACAAGTACTATGACATGCATCAGATCGTAGAGAAAGTCCTTTCTATGAACATATGAGCAAACTGCTGTCCATAATAATACCTACCTACAACATGGAGGCCCTGCTTCCACGCTGTCTTGACTCGCTCCTGGTAGAGGGTGCCCTCTCACGCATCGAGGCCATGGTGGTCAATGACGGCAGCAAGGACAACTCACTGGCGGTGGCCAACTCATACAAGGAGCGTTTCCCTGACTCGGTCACAGTGATAGACAAGCTCAACGGCAACTACGGCTCCACCATAAACGCCGCACTTCCGGTTGCCCGGGGCCGATACGTAAAGGTCCTTGATTCCGATGACTGGTTTGACAGCCATGCGCTCGTTGAGTTCCTCGAGGCACTTGAGAATGCCACGACCGATATGGTCATAACCCATTTCAGCACCATATCAGAGGATGGTTCGCGTCAGGTTACCAAATACAACGTATACGGTAAGGAGCCTTATGAATACGGTAAGGCATATGACCTGGACAGCGTGCTCAGCGACGGATACATAAGGTTCTTCCTGATGCATTCCATCACCTACCGCACTCAAATGCTGCGTGATATGGGTTACCGCCAGACCGAGGGTATCTCATACACCGATACCGAATGGTCCTGCTATCCGGTATTCCGCGCCAAGGACATTACATTCCTCGATATAAACCTCTATCAGTATAACCTGGCACGTGAGGGACAAACCATGGATCCCAAGGTCCTGGCACGCAGCCTGGACCAGATGGAACTCATGACCCGCAAACTGATTGAGTTCCTGGAGTCCTATGACCTCCAGTCTCTCTCCGATGAGAGGCTCAGGTTCATAAAGCAGTACTACCTCAACAGGGTTCGCATAATGCTTAAGTGTCATCTGCTCGACATACCGCGTGAGCTGTTTGACGCGGAGCATTTTACGGAGTTGGAGTCATACCTTACCGGCGTGACCCTCAAATACGGGCTGGGAACGGTACGTCTGTACCCGGAGAACAAGATCATAAGATTCAACGCGCTCAGGTACTGGCACAGACACCACAAACGCTGGCCGGCATGGTTCGAGGCTTTTAACCGATTCGTGAACAGGATCATGACCGTCCTGTTCGTCAAGTTCTTTAAATGACACATGAACAGAATAAAGATATTTACACGCTCATTTGACCTCAAGCTCTACAGATACTCAAGAGGACTGTATGAGACATTGGGAATACCGGTGG
Organism: Bacteroidaceae bacterium; assembly: GCA_045131955.1. Classification (GTDB taxonomy): domain Bacteria; phylum Bacteroidota; class Bacteroidia; order Bacteroidales; family Bacteroidaceae; genus Colenecus. The sequence continues at coordinate 5,286 of JBGURN010000101.1, read as the reverse complement.
TAAGACTCACAGACCAGTCTGCCGACGGCTATTTCTACACCATACTCAAGGATGAGGATTGTGATATTGCCATAAACATAGATGAGGACGCTTTCATTACTGATCCCGATGCCATGTTCCGTCTGGTTGATTACGTAGTGGAGGGCGGATATGCCAACGCAGGTTGTCCCGACGGCGGCGGATTCTGCCCGCGCGTGGCAAATCCCATTGTCACTAACCCGTTCTTCAATATCCTGAATCTCAAGCTCATACGTACCGCTTTCAGCAGGAAGGCTGTCAAGGAGTTCAACTACCTGGAGCATAAGGAGCAGATGATATCGTCGTTCCCCAAGGAAAGACTTGAGACCAGATATGATTTCCAGCGCGATGACCAGGAACCCTACTACCGGTTCTTCCTGTGGATGGCATTCAATTTCAAGACCCTGTACCTTCCGTCCAGGCGTCATGATGACGGCACTACCACCATCCTGCTGGACCTGGAAGGTAACACTATCTGCATGCATTCATGGTTTGCCCGGTTCTACACCACTCCTGATTGGGCTGTAAAGTTCTTTGAGCCCCAGCGCGGCATGCAGAAGGCAAGGATTGACGCTCTCATTAATGAGGCCTACTCCATACGCGGCCTTGTAAAACCCCGGTTCGGGTTTGGGGACAGGCTGGCTTTTCTGGGCAATAAGATAATAAGGTGGATCATAAAGGTTCCGCAGCGCATTTCACGCTGGCCGTACAAACTCAGGAAAAAACTGTCAAAAAACAGGTAAAAGCATGAAGGTGTCAGTCATCATACCGGTTTATAATGCAGGAGATTACATTATCCCCTGCCTTGAGTCTCTGCGCAGCCAGACCCTCACGGACCTGGAGATAGTGCTGGTTGACGACCATGGCCATGATGACAGCATTGAAAAGGCCCGCGCCTTTGCCGGCAACCACCCTGACATGAATATCGTGTTTGCCGATAACGGCACGAACAAGGGACCGGGCGCAGCCCGTAATACGGGAATAGCTGTAGCAAGCGCTGATTATATAGCGTTCGTGGACAGTGATGACCGGATTGAGCCCGATTTCTGCCGGAAACTGTACAACGCAGCCGTAAAAGAGGATGCCGATCTGGCATACTGCAACATATCCTTTGACTACCAGGACCGCCCCAATCAGGTTAGACGTAACCCTGAGACAGAAAGCGGAGAATTCACCTGCAGACATAAGAAAGCGTTCCTGAGACATTACGTCTCATATTTCACCACCTTCTTATACAGGAGGTCCTTCCTTATGGACAACGGCATCTGTTTTCCCGATACGCACAGCGCTGAGGACACCTGCTTCCTGGCCTGCGCCCTTATATCGGCCCGCCGGATAGCATCGGACACTACCACTCTCTATCATTACAACATAATGCCTTCAAGCGTGAGCCGTAAAAAAGACCGTAACCGGTACAGGAACAGGATTAATTCACTCAGGGCATTCAAGAAATTCGCCAAAGAGCATGGGCTGTACTGTCCGTTCCGATGCGAAATCAATCTCATGGTTCTCAAAAAGGGATGGATTATGGGGCTCAAGGATTTGATAACCAACTGACACTTACATGAAAAAAGAGGGAAAATTTCTATACCATGCACTTGCTTTCATGACGATGGCTCTCTGGGGAGTGACTTTCGTATCGACCAAGACACTCATAAACCAGGGACTCTCACCGGCACAGATATTCACCATCAGATTCGTGATTGCCTATACCGGACTGTTCACCGCCTGCCTGATACGCGGAGGAGAGAACAGGAGGTTATTCTCCCGCAGCCTGCGCCATGAGCTGCTGTTCCTGCTTATGGGTATAGCCGGCGGTTCACTCTATTTCCTTACCGAGAACACGGCACTCAAATATACGCAAGCCTGTAACGTATCGTTCATAGTATGCGTGGCTCCGCTCCTTACCATACTACTCACGCTGGTATTGAAACATACTGTAAAGAGCAAGATCATAAGCGAACTGGAGGATGTCAAGGTGGGGTTCCCCCTTATTGCCGGAACCTTGCTGGCCCTGTCAGGTATGGTGATGGTCATATTTGACGGCACCAACCTTAACCTGTCACCCAAGGGCGACCTGCTGGCCTTCACGGCGGCCTTGAGCTGGGCTTTCTACAGCCAGTTCATGGGTCAGATGACCGACCGCTACGGCACGCTGTTCGCCACCCGCAAGGTGTTCTTCTACGGGCTGCTCACCATCATTCCCGTACTCCTTCTGTCCGATAATTCAAACCTGGCCATGGTAAGGTTTGACCACATACAGGTGTGGGGTAACCTTCTGTTCCTGTCAACCATAGCATCACTGTTCTGCTTTGCTCTCTGGAACAGGATTATGTTGACTATCGGTAACGTAACTGCCACAAACTATGTATATTTGAACCCGGTATTCACCCTCATCGGCTCCATCATATTCCTGGGTGAGAGCATGTCGGTGACATCGGGTACGGGATCCGCCATGATACTGGGCGGCGTTATATTATCGGGATTAAGAAGTAAAAAGGAGTAATTATGAAATCTATTGTTAGAATTATGATGATATCCGGATTGCTGGCAATCACAGCCGGTTGTGGAGAGAAGAAAAGTGATTTCAAGTATCTGCTTGATGAGTTTGCTGACCTCAAGGTTATGCGCTACACCATTCCCGGATGGGATGAGTTGACACTACAGCAGAAAGAGTATGCATACCATCTCTCTGAGGCAGCCAAATGGGGCCGTGACATACACTGGGACCAGAACTGCAAATGGAATCTTCCTATACGTCACGTGGTGGAGAACATACTTGAGAACTATAAGGGTGAGCGTAACTGCAAAGAGTTTGAGCAGTTTACCGTCTATGCCAAGCGCCTGTTCTTTGCCAACGGCATACACCACCACTATGCTGAGGACAAGTTCTTTCCGGAATGCTCACAGGAATATTTCAAGTCACTTATGGAATCTGTAGGTGACGGTACAAAGTGCTCTGAACTGTTGCCCGTAATATATGATCCTAACACTCTTCTGCAGCGCCGTTCCACATCTACTGACGGTGATATTGTAGTGCTCTCAGCCGGCAACTTCTATGAGGGTGTTACCCGTGCCGAGGTTGAGAAATACTATGATTCCATCGAGGATAAGACCGATGAGACTCCCATTGCCTATGGCCTGAACACCAAGGTTACAAAGGATGCAAACGGCAATATCGTGGAGATTCCATGGAAGATTGACGGCATGTACGGTCCTGCCATCAGAAAGATTTGCCAGGAGTTGGAACTGGCTGCCGCCTGTGCGGAGAATGACATTCAGAAACGTGCGCTTGCCCTGCTTATAAAATACTATGAGACAGGTGACCTCAAGATTTGGGATGAGTACAACATAGAGTGGGTAAAGGATACACTCGGCACCGTTGATTACATAAACGGATTCATTGAGGATTACAATGACCCGCTGGGACGCAAGGGTGCATGGGAAGGTCATGTGAACATCAAGGACCACAAGGCATCGGAGCGCTCCGATATCCTCAGCGCCAATGCTCAATGGTTTGAAGACAACTCTCCTGTTGACCCGCGTTTCAAGAAAGACAAGTGCAAAGGCATTTCTGCCAAGGTTATCAACGCAGTTTGCCTGGCGGGTGACTGCTACCCTTCAACACCCATAGGCATCAACCTACCCAACGCTGACTGGATACGCAAGATGTACGGCAGCAAGTCAGTCACCATAGCAAACATTACGCATGCCTATGACTATGCCGCACAGGAATCACCCAACAGCACTCTGGATGAGTTTGCATGGGATGATGAAGAAAAAGCCCTTTACCGCAAATGGGGTACTTATGCCGATGAGATACATACCGACCTGCATGAGTGCCTGGGTCATGGTTCCGGCCAACTGCTGCCGGGAGTATCAAGCACTGCCATGGGTGAGTATGCATCGGCCCTGGAGGAGGCACGTGCCGATCTGTTCGGACTCTACTACACGGCCGACCCCAAGATGGTGGAACTGGGTATCATGCCCGACAAGGATGCCTACAAGGCTGAATACTCAAACTATATCCGCAACGGTATCATGGTACAGTTCACCCGTGTGGAACTGGGCAGACCCAACACCGAGGCCCACATGCAGAACCGCAAGCTCATAGCCGAGTGGTGCTATCAGAAGGGACTCAAGGACAATGTCATTGAGAAGAAGGTACGTGACGGCAAGACCTATTTCGTGGTAAATGACTTTGACAGGCTGCGCCACCTGTTCGGTGAACTGCTGGCCGAGATTCAGCGCATCAAATCAGAGGGAGACTATGAGGCAGGCAAGTACCTCATTGAGACCTATGCTGTGCATATTGACCCCACCTTACACAAAGAGATAAAGGAGCGTTATGAGGCCCTGAACCTTAAACCTTACGGTGGTTTCATCAACCCCGATATAGTTCCGGTTGAGAAGGACGGCAAGATTGTTGACTATGAGGTAATCTACAATGATGACTACCTTAAGCAGCAGCTTGACTACGGCCGCAAATACGCTACGCTTAAATAGTTTCAATCATCAATTTCCACAATCCCAAAAAGGTCATCCTCAGTTATCCAACCGTCAAAGAATACGGAACCGGCACTGAGATAATCCCTTTCACGGAATTCTTTTGTTGTCCCGTAAGCTGAATAGTATATGTCTTTAACAATTTCAGGTACAACAGTCTCTGAGCATGCAACTGCCAGTTTACGGGCCGATGTCTCTATTATGCCATTGCAGTTATTACGGCTGTCCCAATACGGATTGCCGCTGTCAACTGTAATGCTCTTTAGTTTTGGACAGTTCTCAAAGGGATTCTTTGAGGATTCATAGCCGGGAGAATCAAAATGCTGTCCTGCCAGATAGATGACAGAAGCCGGGATGTTTATTGCCTCCAGGTCTCTGCAATCCTGGAAAGCGATAGACTCAATATAAGTAACAGACTCCGGAATGACGATTGTCTTCAGCCCCGGAACATGACTGAAAGCACCATTGCCTATACCCTTTACAGTTTCAGGAATAACGGTGTTTCTGCATCCCCATATAAGTTCATCATTGCCTATACTGATAATGGCATTACAGTTACTACGGCTGTCATAAGCCTCATTTCCTTCCTCTACAACAATCCTTTCCAGGTTAGGACAGTAATTGGATTTTTCTAATAATCTTACTGATGCAGGAATTACAATTTCCTTTAAATCAGTGCAATAAATGAAGGCGTTCCCTTCAATTGCGAAAACTCTTTCAGGAATGCTTATCTTTTCCAGTCCCTTGCAGTAAGCGAACGCA
>JBGURN010000100.1:0-10430 GCA_045131955.1 Bacteroidaceae bacterium | reverse complement strand
ATTAAACGGAAAGAGCCCGGCACAATACCGAGCTCTCCAAATATCAAATCAATAATTAATCCGTCCAACTTTTGGGGTTCACTTCATTTTTAAAAATGGAGCCAAAAAGAACCGTCCCCTTTGGCCCCCTCTAAACAGCAATAGTATGAAAAATATGCGTTTTAAAGCATTGACGTTTTTCCTGGGAGCAGTATTCACGATGGCTCAGGCCCAGGAACTGGATGGAGAATTCGTTGATTTGGGCCTCAGCGTCAAGTGGAGCACCCATAACCATTATTCTTCCTCAAGAACCAGGTATGGAAACTATTACAACTGGTCCAAGGCCATCGACGCTCAACCATCGACAGGCGCCCGCATCCCGTCAAAAGCGGAGTGGCAGGAACTGATTGACAATTGCATATGGAAATGGACCTTCCAGGACGGTGTTTCCGGATATCTCCTGACCAGTAAGGTAAAGGGCTATGAAGGCAACAGCATATTCATCCCGGCCGCCGGCTATTGGAAAGATGATCATGTTGAGGACCTGTCGTATTTCGGAAGATACTGGACCTCAACCTCAGTAAACTCCCCTTATGCCCAGACCGCATATTCCATCTACTTCCAGGAGGGAAATATAAGATGGAAGGCCGATAAAAAGGAATACGGTAACTCCATGCGTATGGTCATGCCTCTGTCCGGCCGGGAGATTGCCGGTATATCGTTTGAAAAGAGCAAGTTCACCATGCAGCAGCACACATCGGCAAGGCTGAACGTGACCGTATTGAAAGAGGCACGTAACGTGAACAGCGCATGTAAGTGGACATCGGCCGATGAATCAGTGGTGCGTGTCATGGATGACGGCCTGATAGTCGCTGTCGGTCCCGGCCGGTGCGTAGTCAGGGCCGATGCATTCGGAAAGAGTGCCGAGTGCACCGTAACGGTACTGAGAGATGATGTGGAGTTCGTGGATATGGGTCTTGGCGTATTGTGGGCGAGTTCCAATATAGGTGCCGATAAGCCATCGGACTACGGCGATTATTTTGCATGGGCGGAGATTGAGCCCAAAGAGACTTATCTCAAAAGCAACTACCGGTATGCCAGCTATATCAATCCTTACAAGGATGAGGCTACCAAATACAATGAGGAGAGCCTGGTTTATCCGATTGTTGTTATTAAGGACGATTCTCTTATTTACAACCGTGTTATGCTTGAACCTGCCGATGATGTGGCATCGGTCCTTTCAGGCGGAGAATGGCATATGCCTTCCACTCTCGATTTCAAGGAGTTGACCGATAACAGCAGAGTGGATACTGTGGCAGTTGACGGCGTGAGTGGCCTTCAGTTTACCAGTCTTGTGCCCGGGTATGAGGGCAACAGCATATTCATTCCTTTTGGAGGAATGATGGAGAGGGATGAACCGATCGGGCGAGGAGAGCGCGCGTTATTGTGGACCTCAGTTCTCTCTACGCTCCTTAATAAAGATTCAAAAATAGGGGACTACGCAATATCCGCGGGCATCGGCCCAAATGACGAACACCGCTATATGGGTATGCCAGTCCGCCCGGTAAAATAACAAAAAGGGGCCAAAGGGGACGGTTCTTTTTGGCCCCCTTTCAAAAAAAGGAGCCAAATAGAACCGTCCCCTTTGGCCCCCTCCAAACAGCTGTAACAGTATGAAAAAGTTTGCGATTGTTTTGATTTCACTCATGTGTGTGGGTGTAGTGTCCGCCAGGAAGGTAAAAGCGGAGCAGGTTGATGGTGGTGTAAGATTTCATCTCGAGGATAAGGATAGACCTTGGGAACCGCTGGATCAGATTTCCGGACGCCAATGCTGGGAAAAGATACTCAAGGAGTCTGAGATTGCCGAGTCAAAATTCAATATCAGGCATATGAGTCAGGTGAGCGACAGTCTGGTCTGCTTTGACCGTAACGCCTGCTTTGAGGGATTCCTCACGGCGTATGACAAGCACTATTCGCTGGTACTTTCGCCCGATATGATATGGCTGCTCATAAGCCAGGGCATAGCCACTCATATCAATGAGCATGCCGAGGAGCTGCGTGACCGCCTGGTCGGTTTTGACGGCCAGAAGACCTTGAATATCAAATTCGAGGGTGAGGGACTGCTCAAGCATCCGGAGTACTGGGATTGGATTATTCCGGCTTTCAGTGATTCCATTGACAAGAACATGAGGTCCGAGTTCTCCAACCTTATGGTGTGCAATTTCTCTACGACAGGTGATATAGAGCGTATCACGTCGCAGATTACCATGATGGAGAGCGTAAAGAAGTATTTCAAATATGAACTGCATGAGACCGGGTGCGGTATTCCGGATATCACCCTTCTGGGTACTCCCGATGACTGGAAGGAGATCCGTTCACGCATCGGCCGTCTTGATGACCTGGACCTGGGCTGGTGGCGCGAAAAACTGGAGCCGGTTCTTGACGAGTTCGTGAATGCATCGGAAGGAAATATAAACCGTAAGTTCTGGCTCGATATGGTGGATCAATACTCACCTGAGAAGAGGACGCAGGCTTTTTGCAGTATGAGTCCTATTATTCCGGCCAAGTACAACGGATGGTTCACCGTCTTTTTCCCGTTCAGCAAGAACCGCGACGAAAAAATAATCCGTACCCCTGATCTGGTTTCACATAACACGGATGTATGTTCTGAAATAAAGAAGGTCGATGTAAAATACACATGGCTCGATCCGGCAACACTTGTTGAAGAACCGCATTTCCTTGAGCTCTGGGCCGGTTTCATCGGCATGGAGATGGATTGGGAGACCCGTACCCTGAAACCCGCCATTAGCTGGATGGTACGTGAAAAGCCGGAATCGGCACTTGTGCTTGACAAACTGACGCCCGCAGAACAGACATTCATCAGGAGTCGCGAGAAGTCCAGATTTATAACTTCCAGCATTATAAAAGCAATATTCGGTAATGACGATACATGGTACTATGCAGGATTTCCCGATGGCCCCATGCTTGAGAATTTTTCACGTGGAGTTGGCCGGAACAGTGTAGTGTTCCTGAGTCTTGAAAGGATTACCGTACCTCAAGACATTGCCGAGTGGTGCACCAAGTTCGCGATTGAGAGCCTGACCATAAAGGCCCCCATGACCGATGAACAGAAGGCCGATATCCTGCGTCAGGTTCCCACTGCCACCGTAGTCCAACTCTGAAAGGGTACCAAAGGGGACGGTTCTATTTGGCTCCCTTTTTGAAAAAGGAGCCAAATAGAACCGTCCCCTTTGGCTCCTTTTTATTAATTTTGCGGAGTAAAAACACCCCCTATGGAGAACATCCGCAACTTTTGCATAATTGCTCATATCGATCACGGTAAGTCAACGCTGGCTGACCGCATGCTGGAGTACACTCATACCATCAATATCACCGAAGGTCAGATGCTCGATGATATGGACCTGGAGAAGGAGCGCGGCATCACAATCAAGAGCCACGCCATCCAGATGGAGTACGAGTACAAGGGCCAGAAGTATATCCTGAACCTTATTGACACTCCGGGACATGTGGATTTCTCATATGAGGTGAGCCGCTCAATCGCCGCCTGCGAGGGCGCAATCCTGGTGGTCGATGCCACACAGGGCGTCCAGGCGCAGACCATCAGCAACCTCTACATGGCCATAGAGCATGATCTGGAGATCATCCCGGTCATAAACAAATGCGACATGCAGAGCGCCATGCCCGATGAGGTCGAGGATGAGATCATAGAGCTGCTGGGCTGCAAACGTGACGAGATTATCCGTGCATCGGCCCGTACCGGAATGGGTGTGGAGGAGATCCTGAACGCCATCGTGGAGCGCATCCCGCACCCGGTCGGCGACCCGGAGGCCCCGCTGCAGGCCCTCATCTTTGACTCCGTATTCAACTCGTTCCGCGGAATCATAGCATATTTCAAGATCGAGAACGGCTGCATCCGCAAGGGTGACAAGGTCAAGTTCTTCAATACCGGCAAGGAGTATGATGCCGATGAGGTAGGCGTGCTCCGTATGGATATGGTGCCGCGCGACGTCATGACCACAGGCGACGTGGGTTATATCATATCGGGCATAAAGACATCGACCGAGGTCAAGGTGGGCGATACCATCACCCATGTGGCCCGTCCCTGCGACAAGGCGATCGCCGGATTCGAGGAGTCCAAGCCGATGGTGTTCGCCGGTGTTTATCCCATTGAGGCCGATGAGTTCGAGGACCTGCGTGCATCGCTTGAGAAACTGCAGCTGAACGATGCCTCTCTGAGTTTCTTCCCTGAGTCATCGGCAGCGCTCGGATTCGGATTCCGATGCGGATTCCTGGGTCTGCTGCATATGGAGATCGTGCAGGAGCGTCTGGACCGCGAGTTTGACATGAGCGTGATCACCACCGTGCCGAACGTATCATATATGGTTTATGACAAGCAGGGTAACGCGACCGAGGTGCACAACCCCAGCGGCATGCCGGACCTTACGCTGATTGACCATATCGAGGAGCCTTACATTGATGCATCTATAATTACCACCACCGAGTATATCGGTCCCATCATGACGCTTTGCCTTGACAAGCGCGGTGAGCTGGTAAAACAGCAGTTCATAGCCGGTAACCGTGTGGAGATTTACTTCAAGCTGCCTCTGGGTGAGATCGTGATTGACTTCTACGACAAACTCAAGAGTATATCAAAGGGTTACGCATCATTTGACTATCATCCCGCAGGTTACCGTCCGTCAAAGCTCATAAAGCTGGATATACTGCTTAACGGTGAGCCGGTCGATGCCCTTTCAACCCTTACCCACGTGGACAACGCCTATGATTTGGGCCGACGCATGTGCGAGAAACTCAAGGAGCTCATACCGCGTCAGCAGTTCGATATCGCTATCCAGGCTGCCATCGGCTCCAAGATCATTGCGCGTGAGACCATCAAGCAGGTGCGTAAGGATGTGACTGCCAAGTGCTACGGCGGTGACGTGTCACGTAAGCGCAAACTGCTCGAGAAACAGAAGAAAGGTAAGAAGCGCATGAAACAGATCGGCAACGTGGAGGTTCCGCAGAAAGCCTTCCTGGCCGTACTAAAACTCGATTAGCGAGCAAAGGGAGCCAAAAAGAACCGTCCCCTTTGGCTCCCTTCTCAATTGGAATCACTCTTTCTGGTACAGGAATCGTTTAATGCTCTTCTTCGGAGTCTTCTCAAACTCCTCGTGATAGATGCGGATCTGCGATATCTTCTCGTAGGCGGGCAGGATATCATTGAGCTCCTGACGGTTCTGCTCCATGACGGCAGCTATCTGCTCCTCGGTCATGTTGGTCTTCATGGCCTCGTCAAAGTCAGGATAAACCAGAGCCACGAGCTTATCGTTCTCAGAGATTACGACCGATTCGTTGACCAGGGTCATGTTGTTCAGATGGTCCTCAATCTCCTCGGGGTAGATGTTCTGGCCTGAGGGACCCAGGATCATGCTCTTGCTGCGACCCTTGATGAATATGTTGCCCTTCTTGTCCATGATACCCAGGTCACCGGTGTACATCCAGCCGTCCTTGTCAATGGTCTCTTCGGTGAGCTTCTCGTTCTTGTAGTAGCCGAGCATGACGTTGGGACCGCGGCATATGATCTCGCCGGGCACGTTCTCGGGATCGGGACTCAGGATCTTGACCTCCATGTTGGGTGCGGGCTTACCGCATGAACCCTGAGCAAAGGTGTTCTTGTCATCATATGCTATGATAGGACCGCACTCGGTGGCGCCGTAACCTACGGTATAGGGGAATCGGATCGATGCAACGAATCTCTCCACCTCCTGGTTGAAAGGCGCACCGCCCAGGATCACCTCGTAGAAGTTGCCGCCGAATCCCTTTATCATCTCCTCGCAGACCTTCTTCTTGATCTGGTCGTTCAGCAGAGGCACCTTGAGCAGGAACTTCATCTGCGGAGTCTCGAGCTTGGGCAGTATGTTCTTCTTTATGATCTTCTCGATAACGAGGGGGACCGATACAATCACGCTGGGCTTGATCTCTCCCAGTGCCTGGAAGATGATCTTGGGGCTCGGCAGACGGGTCAGGAAATATACATGACAACCTATCAGGAACTCAAAGAAGAACTCGAATGAGAATCCGTACATATGAGCCATGGGAAGCATGGATATAACCTTGTCACCGGGGGTGAGCACGTAGAGGGCCCTCTTGGCGAACATGTAGTTGCTTATGAGAGAGCGGTAGGGGAGCATCACACCCTTGGAGAATCCGGTTGAGCCTGATGTGTAGTTGATCATGGCCATGTCATCAAAGCCGGCCTCGAAGTACTTGACATCGGCCTTGGTGAACTCCTTGGGGTACTTGCGTCCGAACAGCTCGTTCAGGTGCTCGCGTGCCTCGGTGAGCTTCTCGCTGCGTGAGATCACCAGTTCAAAGTTGTCGAGTGTGATGATGCCGAGTACATCGGGCATGGAGGCCTCGTTCAGGTTCTCCCAGATCTGGTCGCCTGCAAAGAAGAGTTTGGTCTCCGAGTGGTTGATGATATGGTGTATGTTATCGGCCTTGAATTCGTGCAGTATGGGAACTACCACTGCTCCGTAGGTGATGGCGGCCAGGCAGGCTGTACCCCAGTTGGAGCTGTTCTTGCCGCAGAGTGCAATGCGGTCGCCGGGCTTGATTCCGGTCTCCTCAAAGAGAATGTGCAGCTTGGCGATGCGGCGGGCCACGTCACGGTAAAAGAGGGTGGCTCCTTTATAGTCGGTAAATGCCTCCATGTCCCAGTTGCTGGTGAGTGAAGCGCTGATGTAAGCATTCAGGTTCTTCTCTTTGAAGACATTGTCTGAACGGTCGTAGTGATCAATCATAAAAATGAATTATTTGTTCAAATTGTAGTTTCTCTCTCCGAATATGGAACTGCCTATGCGTACCATATTGCTTCCGGCCTGGATGGCGAGCTCGTAGTCACCGCTCATGCCGGCCGATATGGTGTTGAATTCAGGATTGTCACCGAAGTACTTTGCCTTGTAGGTGTCAAACAGCTCCTTGAGACGGCGGAACTCGCCGAGTACCTGTGCCTCATCATCGGTGTTGGTGGCCATTCCCATGACTCCGCCTATGGTGATGTTGCTGAGGTTCCTCCAGTCACCCTGCTCGAGCATGGCGCTGCATTCATCGGGACTGAATCCGAACTTGGTCTCCTCGCTGGCTATGTGAAGTTGCAGGAAGCAGGTGATATGACGGCCGTTCTTGGCAGCCTGACGGTCTGTCTCCACCAGCTTGTCATATGAGTCGATTCCCTGTATGACCGATACGTACGGAGCCATCATTCTAATCTTGTTGCTCTGTACATGGCCTATAAAGTGCCACTCAATATCGGCGGGAAGCACCTGGCTTTTGACTGTCATCTCCTGGACCTTGTTCTCTCCGAATATGCGCTGGCCGGCATCATAGGCCTCCTGTATCATCTCGGCGGGATGGGTCTTGGATACTGCAACGAGCCTGACTCCTGCGGGGAGCGTGGCTTTGATCCTGTTCAGGTTCTCTTTTATGTCCATATCTGTTAAAGCGCTGCAAAATTACTCAACTGCCGCCGATCGGATGATTCGGCAAACCATTATTTAGCCTGAGATGCACAGTTTATAGTAGTTTGTGCATGTTTTAGACCTTCCGATGTCGCTTCAAGCTTGATTTTGCCGGATTTCAGGTCGTTCTGAACTACAACCAGGCACTTTCCGTAGAATGCCTTGCGCTTGTTGTCCTTGAAGCGCTCCAGCGATATGGGGCTGCCGTTGTCCACACCGGCTATGAATCCCTGGCCGCTGATCTTGAACTCCACCAGGTTATCGGCATTGGGGCAGAGGTTGCCGTCCTTGTCGAGTATCTCCACGGTGATAAAGCTCAGGTCCTTGCCATCGGCCTTGATGGTGGTGCGGTCGGGCGTGAGGCGTATCTGGGCGGGCTCTCCTGCGGTATGTATCTCTTCCGATGCAGTCTCGCGGCCATCCTTGCGGGCTACGACCTTGACGGTGCCGGGCTCAAAGGTCACGTTCCAGACTACATGCAGGTGCTCTGCGTCCTTGCTGCGCACGCCCTGTGACTTGCCGTTGATGAACAGCTCCACCTCATCGGCGTTGTTGTAGTAGCACCACATGTCAATCTGCTCGCCGGGCTTCCAGTTCCAGTGGGGGAACAGGTGCAGGACGGGGGTATCGGTCCATTCGGACTGGTAGAGGTAGTAGACGTCCTTGGGGAATCCGGCCAGGTCAACTATGCCAAAGTAGGAGCTGCGGGCGGGCCAGCCGTAGGGGGTGGGCTCGCCTATGTAGTCGAATCCGGTCCAGATGTACTGGCCGGCTACGAAGGGCTGGCTGTTGAGGAATATCAGGTTGTCCTCATGGTGGCTGCCCCACGGGGTGCGTACGTTGTCATACGCTGAGCATGAGAATGTCTCGTTAAAGTAGGGGCGGTCCCAGCGGGCGGGGCGCTGCATCATCTTGTCCGACGGCATCTCATAGAAGCCGCGTGTCATCAGGGCCGATACGCTCTCGGTGATGATGAACGGCTTGCCGGGGAACAGGCGCGGCACGGACGGCACGTTCTGGTTGTGGTAGTTGTAACCTATCACGTCGATGGCACCGGAGCGGAACAGGTGGTTGCCGGGGCTGGGTTCGTTGCAGCCGGCGGTGACGGGACGGGTGGGGTCGAGTTTCTTTATGATCTCGGCCAGACGGGCGGTGATGAGGGAGTTGACGCTCATCTCACCCTCCTGGGCCAGCTGGTCCTCGCTGTGTCCCATATTCAGTATGAGGTTGGCCTGTTCCAGTGACAGGGTATCGGCCTTGGCATCGGACCATTGTTCCAGAACCTCGTTACCGATGCTCCAGAGCACTATGCTGGGGTGGTTGCGGTCGCGTACCACCAGGTCGGTGAGGTCGCGCTCGTGCCACTCGTCAAAGAACCGGGCGTAGTCGCGGTCGGTCTTGCGGCGGCGCCACATGTCAAAGCCCTCGTCCATGACCAGGAATCCCATACGGTCGCAGAGGTCCAGCAGGATGGGTGAGGGAGGGTTGTGGGAGCATCGGATTCCGTTGCAGCCCATGGCCTTGAGTATCTCGAGCTGGCGTTCTATGGCGCGTCTGTTGGTTGCGGCGCCCAGGCAGCCCAGGTCGTGGTGGTTGCAGACTCCGTTTATGACTACGTGCTCGCCGTTCAGGAAGAATCCGCTGTCGGCGCGGAACTCTATGGTGCGGATTCCGAACGGGGTTACATATGTGTCAATGGTTTTCTGGTTCACCCTTATCTCGGTAATCATGGTGTACATGTATGGGTCATCGACACTCCACAGATGGGGGTCTGTCATGTATACATGCTGCTTGAAGGTGTTCGTGCCGCTTGTGGCAATCATATGGTCTGCCATCTGGGAGATTCCCTTGCGGTTGGCATCGACTATAGTGGACCATATGGAGATTTCGGTCGGTTCGGGACTGTCGTTCTCTATGGTCAGGTCAACGTCAACGACTGTATACTCATCGTTTATGGTCGTGGTTATGTATGTACCCCATTGGGCTATGTGTACCGGATTGGTCTTTACTATCCTCACGTCACGGTATATGCCGCAGCCCGAGTACCAGCGGCTGTTGGGCTGGTCGGAGTTGTCGACCTTAACGGCTATAACGTTATCTCCGCCCCAGTTTATGTAAGGGGTCAGGTCGTAGCTGAATGATATGTAGCCGTAGGGGCGGGTGCCGAGCAGGTGTCCGTTGATCCAGACCGAGCTGTTCATATAGACTCCGTCAAACTCGATGCTGATAACCTGATCCTTCTCTTTCTTGTCAACCTTGAAGCTCTTGCGGTACCAGCCTATGCCGCCGGGCAGCGCTCCGCCGCCGGTTCCGGAGGGGTTGTGCTCATCAAAGTCGCCTTCGATGGCCCAGTCATGCGGCAGGTCCAGCGTGCGCCAGCCTTTGTCGTTGAACTTAGGAGCTGAGGGGTCTTGACTCTCGGGGATGTTCAGGGCGAACTTCCAGCCGGCATTGAAGTTTTGAATATCTCTGGCCTTTGCCGAGAGTGTGATCAGAAGGAAAAGAACAAAACAAAGTTTTCTCATAAATTGATACACTAGGGACGGTTCTTACTGTTACAGTTTTTCGGTAAAACTGCAACATCAGGAAGGTTTAGCTCGACGGCCCGAAGGGGAAAGTCAACCGTCCCTAATGTTGCAGTTTTATGCAAATGTATAAAACTTAAACAGTAGGAACCGTCCCTAGTGTGCAAAAAAAATTTTTATCTTCGCGGTCAGTTATGGAGAAGTTTCTGGCCAGACGTCTGTATGGTAGGGACGAGGGCGTAAAAGGCGGCTCGCGTCCGGCCATCATCATAGCCACGGCAGGCATTGCGGTGGGTCTGGCGGTCATGATAATCACCATGGCAGTGACCCGCGGATTCAAGGGCCAGATACGCGACAAGGTGATGGGATTCTCCCAGCACATCACCGT
>JBGURN010000099.1:0-25470 GCA_045131955.1 Bacteroidaceae bacterium | reverse complement strand
CAGCCTGAGCCATAGCCTGAGCAGCCTCTTCGGGACGGGTTATCATCTTCTGGTTCACATGCATAATGCCGTCACCATCCAGCACATACTCAAGTTCAAGCGACGCATGGAGCTGCTCTATCTCATACTTGACGTTAACCTTACCAAGGCCGTCCTCAACCTTGCACTCAAAAGCAGTCCTTCTCAACGATGGATTGCGCCATGCCTGCATACGTGTGTGCAGGTTTGCGCCGTAGTCGTTATCGGTGGGAGCGCGCCAGAAATCACTCTTGAGCTGGCTGCCGTTCTGCGTCATCTGCTTGCCGTCTACATCAATGTAGTCTATCCAACCGGAGTTCTTGTTGAACGTATAGACAACCCCTGCAGCCTCAAGCTTGACATAAGCCACGGCCTCGTCAATCTTGACGCTTTCATCGGACTTCAAGGCATTCTCAGCCTCCTTTCCGAACTCATAACCTGCTACCTCGAACTGGTTGTGTGCAACCACAAAACCCTTGTCAAGCAAAGGAGCGGACTCTTTAAGCTTAAACTCAACATTCACCAGGATCTCCTTTCCTGCAGGAGCGCCCTTGACAGCCTTTGCCAATGCCGATGAAGTAACCTTTACCCTGCCCTGCGCAGGAACCTTGGGAAGTTTGATTTCACCGCGTGAAACCTCTGTTCCGTCAACAAGAACCGCATATTCCATATAGTATGCTGACAGGTCGGTATAGAAGTTCTCATTATAGACCTCGATTGTTCCCTTCCTGAGGTCAACGGGAGTAGCCCAGATATTCTGATAGAAATACTGTACCTCATATGCGTGCGGGTTCCAGCGACGGTCCGGAGCAATCAGACCGTTGCAGTTGAAGTTCTGGTCCGATACGGGATAACGGCCGTCATCACCACCGTACATGAAAATATCCTTTCCATCGGCATTTTTACCATATACAGCCTGGTCCACGAAGTCCCAGATGAATCCGCCCTGAACCGAACGGTTGGCACGGATGATATCCCAGTACTCCTTGAATCCGCCCTCGGAGTTACCCATGGCGTGAGCATACTCGCACTCAATCATCGGACGCGGGTCATTGCCACGCTCATGACGCTCCATGGCGCCGTAATCGGCATACATGGGACAGTGAATGTCACAGTGGTCAGGCGAACCGGTAGCTCCCTCATACTGGACGGGGCGGGTCTTGTCATACTCCTTGATCCATTTGTAGCAGGTCACAAAATTCTGACCGTCACCATCCTCATTACCCATGGACCATACTATGATTGACGGGTGGTTGCGGAAGGCGATAACGTTTGACTTGTTACGCTCCAGGTGGGCCTGCTCATAGTCGGGGTTGGCGGCCAGAGGATGCGGTCCGTACATCATTCCGTGACCCTCGACATTGGCCTCGGCAACCAGATAAATGCCGTATTCATCACACAGATCATACCAGCGCGGATCATCGGGATAATGGCTGGTGCGGACTGCGTTGATGTTCATCTGTTTCATGATCTGTATATCCTGGATCATGCGCTCAAGGGAAATCACATAACCGCCTTCGGGATCCATCTCATGACGGTCGGCACCTTTTATAAGGATAGGCTGGCCGTTTACCAGCAGCTGACGGTCACGTATCTCGACCTTACGGAATCCCACCTTCTGGGGAATCACCTCAAGCACCTTGCCGTCTGTATCGGATAGGGTTATATAAAGGGTGTAAAGGTAGGGGGTCTCAGCTGTCCATTTGTAAGGGTTTTTGACACTGAAATCAAAGTTTGCCGCATTATCTGACACGATAAGCGAGCCCTTCTTCACAGTCTTTCCAAGAGCATCCTTAAGCTCATAACCCAGAGTCTTGCCATCGGAGGCGGTCAGGGTTGAGCTGAACCTCAGGACCGCATCGGTATACTTGGCATCCAGGTCGGTGATGACTCCCAGGTCAACTATGTGTGACTGCGGGCGTGCGTAGAGATATACCTCACGGGCTATACCGGTAAAGCGCCAGAAATCCTGGTCCTCAATATAGCTGGCATCACACCAACGCATGATCTGCATGGCTATAAGGTTCTTCTCTCCGAATCTGAGGTAGTCGGTTATATCGAACTCAGCCTCCATCTTGCTGTCCTCGCTATAGCCCACGAACTCTCCGTTCACCCACACCCAGAGGTTGGATGTTGCGGAGCCCACATGTATGAACACACGCTCGCCCTTCCACTCCGAGGGGATGCTGAAACTCTGACGGTACGAGCCCACATAGTTCTCACGCTCACCAATATAGGGAGGATCTACGGGATGCTCGTTATTCCAGGGATAGCTTACGTTGGTGTAGATACGGTCACCGTAACCGTTCATCTCAAAGAGTCCGGGAACGGGAAAATCCACCCATTTGCTGTCATCAAATGATGTCGCATAGAAACCCTCCGGTCTCTCATCGGCATTTCTCACAAAGTTGAACTTCCAGTTGCCCTCTATGGAGAGGAAACGTGAGGAGTTCTTTTTCTCACCCTTCTCTGCCATGCTCAGGTCTTCGTAGGCATAGAAGTCGGAAACATCGGGTTTCTCATTGACACTGTTGGTCTTGGGGTCAAGCCACACGGGCGTCTCAGAAACTGCAGGAATCAACAGGAACTGCAGTGCGGTCAGTAATGCAAGTTTTTTCATTATAATGATTTAGTCATTTTTCAGTTTGCGAAAGTAATTGTTTTTTGCCTTACCCTAACCCCATATAAGGAAAAATAGTATCTTTACGGGCAATTACGCACGCGCACGCGCAAACCTGTATATTTCCTATGACCAAAGTCAATCCAAACAAACCGCAACAACTCTACGAGCGCATCGTGAGATTTATCCCCGTCACACTGGCGGTACTGCTTTGGGGCCTCCTCTCTTTCAACAACCATTATTTCCTCAAAAAGGTAGAGGACCTGTCACTTTTCATGTTTGACAAGCTCTTCCTTGTGGAATGGTTCAAGACTCCCGGCGGTTTCCTGGGGCTTGCAGGTTCATTCTTCACCCAGTTCCTGCATCTTCCATGGCTGGGTGCCCTGTTATGGACCGCACTGCTCTACCTGGCATATTTCCTCACCTACAAGGTCCTGCGCATCCCTGACAGGCTGCGTCTCATAGCCCTTATTCCGGTTGCCCTGCTAGTAATCGGCAATATGTCACTCGGATACGGAGTGTTCATAATGAGGGAACAGGATCACTTCTTTGCGCCCACCCTCGGTTACATATTCTCACTTCTGCCGCTAGCCGTCTGCAACCGGCTGGGTAAACCATGGAGCAGGATTCTGCTTCTGGTACTCTGGTCCTTTGCAGGGTTCGAGTTGCTGGGCATGTTCGCCCTCAGCGGCGTGATGACGGCCGCGCTAGGTATTATAGCCACCTCAGGCTATTCACGCAAACAGAATATCAGGCTTCTGGTCATAGCCATAGCCCTGGTTCTTCTTGCGCCTGTAATAATGTACCCTCTCTACGTGACATACAGGCTCTCCACCAGCTGGAGCATGGGCCTGCCCACCCCGTCGGTCGATTCATGGACCGTAGCGGTGAGACTGCCCTACCAACTCTCGCTCCTGTTCGGGATGCTGTTTGCCGCAGCCTCCGGCAGGATGGCCGCCGCCAGTCCCACATTCAGGAAAGAGGTCACCGTCCAGGCCGCCGCTCTCCTGCTCTCTGTCCTGACGGTATGGGGTTTCTGGTACAGGGATGAGAATTTCCGCACGGAACTGGCCATGTCCGATGCCATCGACAACTATGACTGGGACAAGGCTATAGACATCTACACCGGAACTGTCAGCAGCCACTCCAAGTCCGATGAAAAGGCATACCAAGCCCGCACCGCAGAACTCAAGAACGTGAAAGACCCCGATGAGGCCGCCAATATAGTGGACAAATACAGCAAGCGTTTCTTTGAGCCCACCCGCACCATGGTCCTGTACCGTGACCTGGCTCTGCTCAAGACCGGGCAGGCCCTTGACCGATGCTTTACCATGAAGGACGGAGGACGCCCGCAGAACTCCCGCACTCAGCTGTTCATGGCCACGCAGGGCGGAAAGATTCTCTACTTCCAGTACGGACTGGTTAACATGAGCTACCGCTGGTGCCTTGAGGATGTCATAGAGCACAACTGGTCTTTCAGTACCCTCAGGTACATGGCTATGCACTGCATCATAATGCAGGAGTCGGAGCTGGCACATAAATACGTGAACAAACTCTCCAAGACGCTGTTTTACCGCAAATGGGCCAGGGAGCAGCAGGCGCTGGAGTCCGACAGTCTGGCCATGGCTACATCGGACCCCTACAGGCAGGTACTTCCCTACATGTGTTTTGAGAGCCGCATGTCAAATGACGTAGCCAAGCCCGAGGTCTACATAATGAGCCACTTTGTCGACGAGCCCGTCCTGAACCCCACTCCGGAGTACGCGACAGCGGCGCTTTACTTTGCCATGCGCACACAGAACATTCCCGCATTCTGGGACCACCTGCGTACCTATACGTTCACAGCTGATTTTGACAAGCTGCCCGTATCGGTGCAGGAGGCCGTCGTACTCTACAACAACCTTGAAAAGAGCAACATCAGGATTCCCGTGGACAAGGCGGTGACTGACCGTTACGACTCGTTCAACAAGTTCGTTCAGAGCCACCCCATTCGCTCATTGAGAGAGTCAAGCTATATCTATTCCAAGAGTTTCGGCTCCACTTTCTATTACTATTACTACTTTATAAGGAACCTTCAAACCTACTGATATGAAGATAAGGACCATAATACTGCTGTCACTGACATTTACGGCATGTTCCGTCAGCGTCCCCGAGAGCGCCGGCCTGACCGATGCCGTACCCGGCATATTCCCCGATTATACCGATGTGGTGATCCCGGCCAACATTGCACCGCTCAATTTCAGGATTGAGGAGCAGGGTGACAAATACGTGACACTGCTCACAGCAGGTTCGAGCCGCGTGGTCATATCGGGCCAAAAGGTCATCATACCGTCACGCAAGTGGGAGGAGCTCAAAGGTAACGGCCGCATAGAGGCACAGGTCTATGTCCGCAACGAGGGTTCGTGGACACAGTTCCGCCCGTTCAGCATGGAGGTATCGGATGACATAGACCCCTACATATCCTATAGGGTCATACCCGTGGCAGTCGAGGCCTACGAGAAACTCACCATACGCCAGCGCGACCTGACCAGCTACAAGGAGAAGGTCATAGTCTCCAACACCATGATCCAGACCAACCAGAGCGGTACCTGCATTAACTGCCACTACTACCGCGCCGGCGACACCGACAACATGATGTTCCATGTCCGTCAGTACAAGGGCGGTACCATACTCGTGCTGGACGGCAAGCTGAACAAGGTCAACATGAAGACCGACTCCACCATATCGGCCGGCGTCTACCCTTCATGGCACCCCACCCATGACTACATAGCACTCTCCAACAACAAGACCCACCAGTCCATCCACTCCGCCAGCCATGACAAGCTTGAGGTGCTGGATGAGGAGAGCGACCTTATACTCTATGACACCCGCAACAACACGGTAAGCGTGATTGAGAACGATGTCAACGAACTCGAGTGTTTCCCCGGCTGGGCTCCTGACGGACGTACGCTCTATTATGTATCGGCCCATTACGAGGCGCCGTTCGGCCCCCAGCGCAGGGACCAGATTTTCCGTGACAGCCGTAGCCTGCACTTCAACCTCTACAGCAAACCATTTGATCCCGATACCCGCACCTGGGGTAAGTCCAAAGTCGTATATGATGCCGTGGCCGCAGACAGCAGCATGACCTGGCCCCGCGTATCGCCCGACGGACGCTGGCTGCTCTGCTGCGTAAGCACCCACGGTGTATTTCCCCTGGACCAGATCGCATCGGACCTCTATCTCTTTGACCTCAAGGAGGGAACGGAGAGATATGCGCAGGAACTGAACAGCCCCTTTGCCGAGAGCTATCACACATGGTCGACCAACGGCAAGTGGATCATGTTCAGCACCCGCCGCGAGGATGGCATACACACCCGCATCTATTTCAGTCACATTGACGAAAACGGACATTTCTCCAAGCCTATCGCCCTGCCTCAGCACGACCCGGACCACAGCAAGGAGTTCCTGTTCGCCTACAATATCCCGGAGTTCATGACCGAGCCGGTTCATATCACACCCAGGCAGTTCGCCTCATTCATATCGAGTACCGATGCCGTACCGGCCAAGTATGAATCCAAGAAAGAAAACGATGATGAATAAGAATACCATATACAAAATCCTGTCTTCTTTAATACCAGCCTTAGTAATCTGGATTTTTCTGATATCACAATGCCGGGACTGGCTCCTGCAGGTAGAGTCACGTTCACTTTTTCTGTTTGACTGGTTCTGGATAAAGGATTTCGGCCTTTACCCCTCCGGACCGCTGGCATGTATCAGCCAGTTCATGGCCCAGTTCCTGCATCTGCCGTGGCTCGGCTCACTCATCTGGGTCCTGCTACTGACCCTGGCCTCGGAGCTCACGGTCAAGGTATTCGGCATATCCGCAGACCGCAAGGTGACGGCATGGATACCGTCATTCATACTGACAGGAGCCAACTTATCGCTGGGTTACCTGCTCTACATCATGGACACGCCCGGTTATTTCTTTGAGCCCGTGCTGGGATATTTGCTTATACCCCTCACCGTACAGCTCTCCAGAAAAGTCCCCGACCGTTTCCTCATCCCCGCTATAGCCGCATGGGGAGTGGCAGGATACTGGTTTGCAGGCTTCTACATATTCATGGCTCTGCTTGCATCGGTCATCGATATATTACGCTCGGACAGAAAAAGAAAGCATAAATACGCAGCAGTTGCGACCGCACTGCTCGTAACGCTGATCTCTCCCATGATATACTTTGGTCTCTCCACCTACAGGTTGGGGGCGGGTTGGACACTGGGATTACCCGCGACCTCATACATTGAGACCAGAGGCAGGACCTTCCTGCCCGTCATGGCAGCCACCCTCATTCCCGCAGTGATACCCTTCTTAGGGTTCCTGGGCAGACCCGCCAAACGCGCCATACTGTCAGAGACATCGGTCTTTGCGGTCTGCATAGTCCTTCTTTATCTCTCATGGTTCAAGGATTTCAATTACAATACCGAGATCCGTATGATCCAGGCGGCCGATGAGATGGACTGGAAGAGATGCACCCGGATCATGCAGGACGTCAACCGTATCGCTGACAAAAAGAAAAGCTACAAGCCCACCAGACCCATAGTTCTGCTGAATGAACTGGCTCTCATCAAGAACGGCCAGGAGGGTCAGGCGGGATTCGCCTTTGACAACGGAGACGCCCCTCAGACAAACAGTCACGAGATTCCCATGGTGCTCCAGATTGGTAAGATTGTCTATCTGCACTACGGCATACCCGGATTCTGCCACCGCTGGTGTCTTGAGGAGACCACCGAGTTCGGCTGGAGTTACAGCAGGATCAGATATCTGGCCATGGAGGCCGTCTCACTCAAGGATGAGGCTCATGCCCTCAAGAATATAGGCATGCTTGAGCACACCCTCTTTTACCGCAAATGGGCCATCGCGCAGAAAAAGATAGTACAGGACTGGAGCCTGGCCTCCAAGACCAAACCTTACGACCAGATCATGCCTCTTTTGTGTTATGATGACGAGATGGATGATGACATAAACGGAATCGAATACGCCCTCTCCAGTCATTTCACAGGCAAACACCCCGAGCAGCCCACAGCCCTTTACGACCGTGTGGCTCTCTACTGGGCCCTCAAGTCACAGAGCTCACTCCTTTTCTGGTCCAAGTTCTTCATCTATCTGGAGTCCAACAACCCCACCAAACTGGACCGTCACTATCAGGAGGCAGCCTACCTCTACAGTCATATTGAGAACAACGAGGCCCTCAAGGCGCTTCCGTATGACAAGATAACCCAGGATCTCTATGACTCCATGATGCAGGCCCTGCGCAAGAACGAGTCAAAGCTGACCTCGCTTGAACAGGCCCGCGCCATCCTGCCTAACCATTTAAGACAGACATACTATTATTATTACTACTTTGTTCGCGGACTTGAAACATTCTGACCATATGAAAAGATTATATACCATACTTATTACAGCACTCATCCTGTCAGGATGCAGTCAGGTGCCACGGACATCATCCGTATCGGAGTCGCTGCCCTCCATCTTCCCTGACAACACAGGTATCACCGTACCCTCCAACATAGCACCCGTCAATTTCAGGATCAATGACCAGGCTGACAAATACCTCACGCTCCTTGAGTCACCGACCGCCAGCGTCAAGGTATCGGGCCGTAAGGTCTGCATCCCGCGCGGGAAATGGAACCGCCTCAAGCAGGGTGGAGAGATTACGGTGACGGTCTATGTAAAGAGAGCGGGAACCTGGAGCAGGCTCAAGTCATTCCCCATACATGTCTCATCCGATGAGATTGACCGTTATATATCCTACAGGCTCATACCCCCGCTGTTTGAGTCTTACAACCGTCTTTCCATAAACCAGAGGGACCTCACTTCATTCAAGGAGAAGGTCATCTATGCCAATGAGATGGCTATGGAAGACGGAACCCGGCACTGCATAAACTGCCACAACTACCGCAACTACAAGACAGACAACATGCAGTTCCATGTACGTCAGAACCTGGCCGGCACCATAATGTATACGGACGGCAAGCTCCATAAGCTGAATCTTAAGACCGATTCCACAATATCGGCCGGAGTATACCCCTCATGGCATCCCACCCATGACTATATAGCATACTCCAACAACTTCACTTATCAGAGGATGCACATGAACTACATGGACCGCAACTACGTCCTTGACACCCAAAGCGGCCTGATCCTGTATGACATAAAGAACAACGCCGTCAGCATAATAGAGAACGACCCAGACCAGCTTGAGTGCTATCCCTCCTGGTCTCCCGACGGCCGCACCCTTTACTACGTATCGGCCAGGGACACCAAAGGCAAGACCGTAAGATACAACCTTTACGCCAAACCTTTTGATCCCGATACCCGCGCGTGGGGTGAGTCGCGGCTCATAATCAATGCCGACAGCATGCTTAAGAGCGTCACTCTGCCGCGCGTATCGCCCGACGGACGCTGGCTCATGGTAGCCATGGGCAATGAGGGAGTCTTCCAGATAGGACACAGCGAGTCAGGACTGGCCATGATGGACCTCACCGACGGCTCGTTACGTCTTCTTGACGAGGTGAATAGCCCTAAAGCCGAGAGCTACCACTCATGGTCAAGCAGCGGCAAGTGGATAATATTCAGCACCCGCAGGGATGAAGGAGAGTTCACGAGACTCTACATAGCCCATATGGAATCCGACGGCAGGTTCTCCAAGCCGTTCCAGCTTCCGCAGCGTGACCCGGAATTCTCAGACAAGTTCCTCAACTCCTTCAACATACCGGAATTCATGATTGAGCCTGTAAGGGTATCGGCCCGCCAGTTTGCCTCTTTCATAAAGAGTTCCAAGGCAGAGAACGCATCATATGAACCCAAAATAGAGCAATAACGATGAGACAGCTTTCTTGCAATTCATACGGCAGGACACTCCTGCTTATCCTGACTCTCCTCATGCCGGCAACAGTGCCCGCCGGTGCCGTAAATGAAAAGGGGGAGTTCGTGCTTGTCATAGACCCCGGTCACGGAGGCAAGGACCCCGGAGCCGTGAACGGCAAGAACCAGGAGAAGACCATCAATCTGAACATCGCCCTCAAGATGGGTAAGCTCATTGAGGAGAACTGCAAGAATGTAAAGGTCATATATACCCGCAAGACCGATGTATTCGTAGAGCTCTACAAACGTGCCGACATTGCCAACAAGGCAGGAGCCGACATGTTCATATCGGTCCATACCAACTCAGCCAAGAGTAAAAGCGCCTACGGAGCCGAGACCTACCTGCTCGGTGTTGAGGAGAACCGCACAAGCGCCAACCTCAACGCCGCACTTCAGGAGAACAAGGCCATACTTCTGGAGAATGACTACGAGGCCCATTATGAGGGTTATGACCCCAACAGCCCCGAGAGCATGATCATTTTCGAGTTCATGCAGAACGAATACCAGAAAGAGAGCCTCAAGATGGCTACATATACACAGAACCGCATGGTCGGCACAGCCAAGCGACCGGACCGCGGCGTTCATCAGGCCGGTTACCTGGTACTATGGAAAAGCACCATGCCCAGCATCCTCATAGAGTTGGGATTCATATCCAATGACAACGAGTGCAAGTATCTGACCTCTCAGAAAGGCATAGACGAGATGAGCAACAGCCTCTATCTGGCATTCAGTGAGTATCTGGATTATTACAATAAGCTTCTGGAGAAAGCCGTGCCCGCATCACAGGCCATCGGTAACAGGGAGAACGAACCCAAGTCTCTGCCCGTATACAAAGTTCAGTTCATGAGCCTCAAGAGTCCGCTCAAGAACAATGACAAAAGGATAAGGGAATACGCCGACGTCGACTATTATAAAGAAGGTGGTGTTTACAAGTACACCTGCGGCAATACTACCGACTATGAAGCCATCCTGAAGACGAAGGCGGAGGTCCAGAAAAAATACAAGGACGCATTCGTCATTGCGGTCTACGAAGGCAAGAAAATATCTGTTAAACAGGCACGGGAAATGACCTCAAATAATAGGTAAAAATTCAACCTATATACGGTATTCGCATAGCGCCTAATTTAAATTTTGTCTAAATAAGACTATTCCTGTTTCTTTTTTTAAGGTCATCACATAATGTTGTCTTAGAGTGCCTCAAAAATAGGTTGACTAGTGCGGCAATTCACCCCCTTTAAGAAGTTATCAACAGGCTAACACACTGATAGTCAAGAGGTGACTAAAAATCAACACCCTATTTTCAACCAGAATTGTTAAATTTCGCAAGTGGCTTATTGTCAATTATTTACAAAATTTAAAAAATGGGCCTTCCTGCGGGCAGTTGTTTTTGTGAAATAAGATTTTCAACTTTGCATAGCAGTTGGATGAGAGACACACTAGTCCGACCAAATAACCCAAAATCAATGACAGGAACTGAACTTAAAAACCAATGGAGCTTATGTCTGGATTTCATCCGTGACAACGTATCGCCCGCAGTGTTCGATACGTGGTTCTCGGTTGCAGAGCCTGTCTCAATGGATGGCAACGAACTGCTCATCCAGGTCCCCAGCCCGTTCGTATATGAGTATCTTGAGCAGAACTGTCTTGACGTGATCAAGGCCGCTCTTATAAAGGTGTTCGGAAAGAGCACAAAACTCATGTACAGCATCCTTACTGATAAGGAGAACAACCTTAGCCAGAACGTAAGTTCGGCCAACACCTTATCTAATGGAATAAAGGGAACCGCCGAGATCGGCAACAAGGCACCCGCCGCTACCGATGCTCCTCTGGTACAGGACCTGGACTCTCAGCTGGACCCCAACTATACTTTTGAGAACTTTGTTGAGGGTAACAGCAACAAGCTGGCCAGGACAGCCGGTGAGACCATCGCACTGAATCCTGCAAGCTGCGCATTCAACCCCCTCTTCATCTACGGTTCATCGGGCGTAGGCAAGACCCACCTTGCTACTGCCATCGGCCGCAGAGTCAAGGAACTCCATCCCGAGAAGAGAGTGCTTTATGTATCGGCACACCTTTTCATGGTACAGTTCACTGACGCCGCAAGAAACAACGCCGTCAACGACTTCATCCATTTCTATCAGTCCATAGACGTACTGATTATCGATGACATGCAGGAGATGGCCGGCTACACCAAGACACAGAATACATTCTTCCATATATTCAACTATCTGCATCTGAACCACAAGCAGCTCATCATGACCAGCGACCGTCCTCCCAAGGACATGAAGGATCTTGAGGAGCGCCTGCTCACCCGCTTCAAGTGGGGTCTGGTTGCAGAGCTTGAGAGACCCGACCTGAACCTCAGAAAGGAGATCCTCAAGGACAAGACACGCCGTGACGGTATTCAGTTCCCCGAGCCGGTAATAGACTATATTGCCGATAAGGTAAGGGATAACGTCCGCGACCTGGAAGGTGTGATCGTCTCACTCATGGCCTACTCAACCATTTACGGAAGAGAGGTTGACCTGAATCTGACACATGATGTAATCGACAAGAGTCAGCATCATGAGCAGAAGCCCATCACGATTGAGACGATTATCTCAAAAGTCTGCGACTATTACAACATAGAGGAGTCATCGGTCCAGTCCAAATCCAGAAAGCATGAGATCGTACAGGCCAGACAGATAAGCATGTACCTTGCCAAGAAATATCTGGATTACTCGACCTCCAAGATCGGTGCATTCATCGGAAAGCGTGATCACGCCACTGTTCTCCACGCATGCAACATGGTTCGTGACCAGATTGAGGTAGACAAGAACTTCAAGATGGACATGGAGAACATAGAAAGCGGCCTGCGCTGCTGATTCCACCCACCTTTCAAGCAATTATAAGCGGTCTTACAGCACCGCTTTTTTTGTGTTAATACTCTTCCCATATTCTCAATCCGGAAATCCGGAATTTGTAACATCTTTCCCGTTTTGGAAAACTTTTTGCAATTGTCAAAATTCTATTTGTTTGATTATCTATATTTTAGGTTGTAGAAATGGAAAACTTTGATAAGCCAATGGAAATTTAATTTGTCAACCGCCGGATATTCCCGTTCAATATTTAAATTTGTAGTGACAAACACATCAAACAAGTTTTTATAAATGGACAACAAACAACCGACCTACACTTTCGATGAGGCTTTCAAGGCCTCGATCGACTATTTTGGAGGCGACGAACTGGCAGCCAAAGTCTGGGTAAACAAGTACGCCGTCAAGGACTCGTTCGGAAATATCTATGAGAAGACCCCCGATGACATGCATTGGCGTATAGCTAATGAGATAGCAAGAGTTGAGAAAAAATACAAGAACCCCATGACCGCCAAGCAGCTCTACGAACTGCTCAAGGGATTCAGGTATATAGTTCCGCAGGGTAGCCCCATGACCGGAATAGGCAACAACTATCAGATTGCATCACTTTCCAACTGTTTCGTAATAGGCAATGAGGGTTCGGCCGATTCATACGGCGCCATAATGAAGATTGACGAGGAGCAGGTTCAGCTTATGAAACGTCGCGGCGGCGTAGGTCATGACCTTTCGGACATACGTCCCAAAGGCTCTCCGGTAAAGAACTCCGCCCTCACATCGACAGGACTGGTTCCTTTCATGGAGCGTTTCAGCAACTCCACACGTGAGGTGGCACAGGACGGACGCCGCGGTGCCCTGATGCTGAGCGTATCGATCAAGCACCCTGACTCGGAGTCATTCATTGACGCCAAGATGGAGAGCGGCAAGGTAACCGGCGCAAATGTATCGGTCAAGATTGACGATGATTTCATGAAAGCCGCCATCAGCGGTAAGAAATACCTGCAGACCTACCCCATCGACTCCAAGACACCTCTGTACAAAAAGGAGGTCGATGCCGCTGAACTCTGGAAAAAGATAGTTCACAACGCATGGAAATCGGCCGAGCCCGGAGTCCTGTTCTGGGACACCATACTCAGGGAGTCCGTGCCTGACTGTTATGCAGACCTGGGATTCCGCACCGTCAGCACCAACCCCTGCGGCGAGATTCCCCTCTGTCCCTACGACAGTTGCCGCCTGCTGGCCATCAACCTCTATTCATATGTAAAGAACCCCTTCACGCCCAAGGCTGAATTTGACTTTGACCTGTTCAAACAGCATGTGACCGTGGCTCAGCGCATCATGGATGACATAATTGACCTTGAGATCGAGAAGATTGACATGATCCAGGCCAAGATAGCTAGCGACCCTGAGGATGACGAGACCAAATTCACCGAGAGACGCCTGTGGGAAAAGATAATGCATAAGAGCACCCTGGGACGCCGTACCGGCGTAGGTATCACTGCCGAGGGCGATATGCTGGCTGCCATGGGACTCCGTTACGGCACGGATCAGGCTACCGCATTTGCCGAGAAGGTGCAGCGCACCCTGGCTCTTGCCGCCTACCGTTCATCGGTCGAGATGGCACGCGAGCGTGGCGCGTTCGAGATATTTGACTGGAAACGCGAGCAGAACAACCCCTTCATACTCCGTCTTAAGGAGGCCGATCCCCAGCTTTATGAGGATATGAAGAAATACGGTCGCCGTAACATAGCATGCCTTACCATAGCCCCCACCGGTACCGTGAGCCTTATGACTCAGACCACATCGGGTCTGGAGCCGGTATTCATGCCGGTATACAAGCGCCGCCGCAAGGTCAACCGCGATGACGAGAACGCCAACATCACGTTCATCGATGACAACGGCGATGCATTTGAGGAGTTCGTTGTGTTCCACCACAAGTTCGTGGAGTGGATGATTGCCAACGGAATCAATCCAGCCCAAAAGTTTACCCCCGAGGAGGTTGATGACCTGGTAGCCCGTTCCCCCTACTACAAGGCTACGGCTCAGGATGTAGACTGGGTCAATAAGGTCAGGATGCAGGGCGCCATGCAGAAGTGGGTGGACCACTCCATCAGCGTCACCATCAACCTGCCCAATGACGTATCGGAAGAACTTGTGAACGAGCTCTACGTAGAGGCATGGAAAAGCGGATGCAAGGGCTGTACCGTTTACCGCGACGGTTCTCGTGACGGCGTGCTGATTGACGTCAAGGGTGACAAGAAGGAGCCTAAAAAGGAGTCCAAAGAGAGCAAAGAACCCACTTTGGCACCCTGTGATTGCCAGCCCCGTGAGGTTGTGGAGACCCGTCCCCGTATCCTCGAGGCTGATGTGGTAAGGTTCCAGAACAACAAGGAAAAATGGGTGGCATTCGTGGGTCTTCTCGACGGACGCCCCTACGAGATATTCACAGGTCTCCAGGATGACGAGGAGGGCATAGTACTGCCCAAGACCGTAGACCACGGCTGGATCATCAAGAATATCGATGAAGACGGAAACAAGCGCTATGACTTCCAGTTCACCAACAAACGCGGTTACAAAGTCACCATCGAGGGTCTGTCAGAGAAATTTGACAAGGAGTACTGGAACTATGCCAAGCTCATATCGGGCGTCCTCAGATATCAGATGCCTATTGACCTCTGCATAAAACTCATCGGCTCACTGGATCTGGGATCGGAAAACATAAACAACTGGAAGAACGGTGTGGAGCGTGCCCTCAAGAAATATGTCCTGGACGGCACGGCAGCCAAGGGAGAGAAATGCTCCGTATGCGGCTCCGAGTCACTGGTCTACCAGGAAGGATGTCTCATTTGCAAGAACTGCGGTTCATCCCGCTGCGGATAATATGACTATCACTGAACAGACAATCACTTTAAACGGTCTGAGGTTCTACTCCTACCACGGAGCGGAGCCTCAGGAGACCGTTGTGGGCGCCTGGTATACCGTTGACCTTATAATGAAGGTCCAGGTTACCAAAGCCATAGAGAATGACACTCTGGCCGATACCGTAAACTACGCTCAGGTAACAGAAATCGTAAAGAGGGAGATGGCTGTCAACTCCAAGCTGCTGGAACATGTGGCAGGCCGCATACTCAACTCCCTGTTTGAGAACTTCGGCACCATCCAGTCAGCCACCGTAACGGTTAGCAAGGAGCATCCGCCCGTTCCCGCCACCTGCCAGACGGCCAGCTTCAGCCTAACGGCTCAAAAACTATAGCATAAGGGACGGTTCCTATTGTTACAGTTTTTGCGAAAACTGCAACATTAGGAACCGTCCCTAGTGTGAAGTCAATCCTTTAAGAAGATCTTTTTGCCGGATACTATGTTGAATCCGGGCTGCAGGTTGTCCTGCTGCTGACCCTTGAGGTTGAATATCTGATAAGGGCCGTCATTGGCCTTCTCTCCCTTGACAAGGGATATATTCTGCTGCAGGAGCGGGAGCATGATCTCACCGTATCTTGTACCGAGGGTCCTGTATCCGTCCGATGAGAAATGATACTCGTCAGTATAACCCAGTCCCTCCGATGAAGCCACGTAGGCGATATCCTTGCCGGACTTCTGCTTGAAATAGTCAGGAATCATATCGACATACTGTCTTGCGCCCGATGCCGGGGCAGGTTTGCCCTGATAGGTACGCAGAGGCTCACCTGCTATGAACGGGACATCGTCCATAGAGAGGCCCAGGTCCGATAAGAGATTGGTATAGAGAGTATATACATCGTTAAGCCATGTAGTAGAGTTGGCTCCGGACTCGCCCTGATGATATATGATACCCTTTATGACACCAGACTCCTGAGCTATCTCAGCCATTTCCACCAGTTTTCCGTACGGATAATTTCCGTATTGGGCGGCAGCATTCTGAACCCAGGATCCCGTTGAAGTGGCATTGATATAATTCTGGGCCACGGTCCTGTCCTTGCTGAATGCCTCAACCTGACAGCCATCCACAGCCACTACGAGTACGCCTATCTTGTATTTGGAATCGGTATTCTTAACCATATACCGGCCAAAATAGTCGGTTACTCCGAGTTTGGTGTCCGGGCGGACAATAGGCGGTTTGGCTGTCGCCCACTCTCCTATGAGAGCGCTGTTGTCACTTACCACTACCATCTTCTTGTAACGGGCCCAGTCCTGATCAGTGAAATCAGCTGTAGACTCCCTGTCCTGAGCCTCTATCTCGGCCTTTCCCTGCATGTTGGACTGGCCTATTCCCAGGTAGATAAAGAAGTTGGGATCGGCCTTGACAGGATCCTGCAGCCTTTCCAGGATGGGCAACAACTCATTTGCCATGTTGTTTCCCATCTTATTATATCCTGTCTGTTTGAAACTGTAGTTATTGTCAAACGTAAGACCTTGCGATGAGATTACATAAGCCACATCCTTACCGGTTTTCTGCTTGAAATAGGCCGGGATACGGTCCACATACTCAAGGGCGGTCTTGACAGGTCCGTCCACGGTTGTCCTTACGGGCTCACCGGCAATGAACGGAACCGAATCCATAGAGAGGCCCAGGTCACTTATGAGATTGGCATAGAGGTTGTATACGTTCTCAAGCCACTCGTCGCTATTGGCATCGGACTCACCCTGATGGAATACAATCCCCTTGATCACACCCGACTGCTGGGCTATGCGCGCCATCTCAACCAGCTTGCCGTAAGGATAGCCTCCGTACTGCTGAGCTATGGCCTTTATAGAGGGGCTTGCGCTCTCCAGATAGGCACTGCAAACAGCCTGATCCTTGCTGAACGCCTTGATGCCGCAGCTGTCAATAGCTACAGGTACAACACCCACGCTATACTTGGTACGGAGCGACTTGACAAGCTGACGCCCCATGAAATCCAGGATACCCAGTTTGGTATCAGGCCTTACTATAGGAGCATAGGCAGTGGTCCAGGTTCCGACCTTGGCGGGATCACTGTCCACAACGGTCAGTTTCTTGAAACGCTCCCACTGATATTCATCGAAAGAGGTTGACGGCTTCTGGTCCGTACTACGGATAGAGGCCTTTCCCTCCATATTGGAACCGCCAATAGCCAGGAACACGTAGAAGTTACGGTCCACCTGCTGAGCGGCAGCAATACCGGCATTGAGCATGCCCAGTACCGACAGCGTCAAAAACAACAATTTTCGTCTCATAAAACAGAATCAGTTGGTTACATTACCGCTTTTACCATAACCTGTGTGCCGGGAGCCTGGATGGGAATCATGTTGCCCTCAACCTCAACTCCGTTCACAGTAAGCTTTCTTATGCCCTTTTGGGCTCCGTCAGGATTGGAGACCTCAATCACATACTCGGCTCCGCGGAACTTACGGGTTATGGTGTAACCCTTCATGTCGCGGCTTATGCACGGATCAATGAGAAGGCCTTCATAAGTAGGCTTGATACCCAGTATGAACTGGGTAATGGCATACCAGTTCCAGGCAGCCGTTCCGGTAAGCCATGAGTTCTTACCCTCGCCCGGACGGAATGCGTCCTTACCGGCCACCATCTGCGAATAGACATAGGGCTCCACCTTATGCAGAGTCTGGTCCTTGATGTAAGCCGGGCATATCTTGCGCCAGTACTCCATAGCGGCATCGCCGTTTCCGCGTACTGTCTCACCAATAATCACCCACGGGTTGTTATGGCAGAATATTCCTGCATTCTCCTTGTAACCGGCAGGATAGCTCGATATCTCACCGTACTCGATGAAATACTCGGTGAATGCCGGGTTGTTGAGCACGATTCCGTGCTCCGAGTCAAGACGTGAGCGAACAGATTCCAGAGCCTTGTCACACAGACCCTCTTCAAGTCCGATGCCCGCCATGGTGCACCATCCGTTTGACTCGATGAATATCTGACCCTCACGGTTCTCGTGTGAGCCCACCTTATAGCCGAAATAGTCATAGGCACGAAGGAACCACTTTCCGTCCCATCCGTACTTCTTGACGGCATCGACCATATTGTCAATATGTTTCTGTGCACGGTCAGCCTCATCGTTCAGACCCACCTTACGGCACAGCTCCACGTAGTCACGTCCGCTGAACACGAACAGGCCCGCAATCATAAGGCTCTCCGCCTTGCTGCCCTCGGTCTTGTTCTCAGTGGTCTGGAAACTCTCGTCAGGATCATTGCTGAAACAGTTAAGGTTCAGGCAATCGTTCCAGTCGGCACGGCCTATCAGGGGCAGTCCGTGAGGACCCAGGTTGTTCACCACATGGTCAAACGATATCCTGAGGTGTTCCATCAGCGACTTCTCGCTACCCTCCACGTTATCGAACGGTACAGGTTCATCCAGTATGCTCATATCGCCGGTCTCGCGCAGGTAACCGCACACACCGAATATGAGCCACAGCGGGTCATCATTGAATCCGCCGCCGATGCCGTCATTACCGCGCTTGGTAAGAGGCTGGTACTGATGGTAGCATCCGCCGTCGGGGAACTGGGTCGATGCAATATCGATTATGCGCTGACGTGCCCTCTCGGGTATGAGATGTACAAAACCTATCAGGTCCTGGTTGGAGTCACGGAATCCCATGCCACGGCCGATGCCGCTCTCAAAGAACGAGGCGCTGCGTGAGAAGCAGAAGGTAATCATGCACTGATACTGGTTCCATATGTTCACCGTGCGGTCCAGTTTGTCATCACCGCTCTCCATCGAGAATACGGAGAGCAGGTTGTTCCAGTAGCTGCAGAGCCTGTCAAACTCCGCATCGACCTTCTTGACCGTATCCAGACGTGCAATCACAGCCTTGGCAGGTCTCTTGTTCATCTCACCCTTGAACTCCCATTTTTCCTGGTCGGAGTTCTCCACATAACCCAGGAGGAATATCAGGTCACGGCTCTCACCGGGCTTGAGTTTTATCTCCAGGTAATGTGACGCAATGGGCGACCATCCGTGAGCCACGCTGTTACGCGGTTTGCCCTCCAACACGGTCTGCGGCTCGTCAAAGCCGTTATACAGACCCAGGAATGTCTCACGGTCGGTATCGAATCCCTGAATGGGTGCATTTACCGAGTAGTAGGCGTAGTGGTTACGGCGCTCCTTGTACTCGGTCTTGTGGTAAATCACAGATCCCTCTATCTCCACCTCACCGGTTGAGAAGTTACGCTGGAAATTCTCCATATCGGTCGATGCATTCCAGAGGCACCACTCCTGGAAGGAGAACAGCTGGATGCGCTTGACCTCATCGGTCTCATTGGTCAGAGTGACCTTCTGCACCTCTGCCCAGGTCTTGAGCGGGACAAAGAACAGCACGCTGGCGGTGATTCCGTTCTTGGAGCCCCTGATCCTGGTGTAGTTCATGCCGTGACGGCACTCGTAGGAGTCAAGCGGAGTCTTGCAAGGCTTCCAGCCGGGGTTCCATACTGTATCACCATCCTTTATGTAAAAGTAACGGCCACCCGCATCCATAGGTACTCCGTTGTAGCGGTAACGGGTTATGCGGCGGAACTTGGCGTCCTTGCAGAAATCATAACCGCCGGCCGTGTTCGAGATGAGTCCGAAAAAGTCCTCCGTGCCCAGGTAGTTTATCCAGGGCCAGGGGGTACAGGGATCGGTTATCACATACTCCCTGTTCTTATCGTCATAGTATCCGTATTCCTTTGCCATATCCTTATTTCTTTAAGGGGAACTTGTATGCGAGCAGTCCCATTATCACGGCAATAGCGGCCGGGATGAGGGAGAAAAGTGACCAAACCATGGTACGTACCGAGTCATTGACCGATGCGGGGTCGATTGACATGTTGCCGAACTCATCGGGTATCATGCGTGCGCCGGCAAGTCCGAGC
The DNA here is from genome assembly GCA_045131955.1 of Bacteroidaceae bacterium. Taxonomy (GTDB): domain Bacteria; phylum Bacteroidota; class Bacteroidia; order Bacteroidales; family Bacteroidaceae; genus Colenecus. The sequence continues at coordinate 5,269 of JBGURN010000099.1, read as the reverse complement.
AGCAGGGCTATGAGTGAGCCCGATATGGCACCTCCCAGTTTCTGCGCCATGGTACCTGACGAGAATATCAGTCCGGTCGATGAGGTTCCGAACTTATCGGTAGCAAAGTCAGCCACATCGGCGTACATGGACCAGAGCAGCGGCGAGTAGAGGCCTACGCCCACTGATGTAAGTATTACCACTGCCACCATGAGCCAGATGTATCGGGCATCCATAGGGATGAAGAAGAACAGCACCGAGAATACCACACAGAGGACCGATGCCCAGACGAAAGCCTTGCGCTTGGAGCCCACCCACTTGGCGAACTTGGGCGATACGCCTCCGAATATCATGCAGGTGACCTCACCGAATGCCATCAGCACGGTATAGTTTATGATAAGTGAGCCTACTGTCACATCACCACCCAGGCAGTAGGAGATGAGATAACCTGCTACGGCGTAACGGAATCCGTTAAAGAAGTTGGTGCAGAGACCTATCAGCGTGAGGTATATCCAGGGCTTGTTCTTGAACAGGTCCACGAATTGACGCAGCGAGTATTTCTCAGCCCTTACCGGTTTGAGTCTCTCCTTGGTAAGCAGGCCGCAGGCCAGCGTCATGGCAGCAGCAATCAGACCGAATATGGCACCCAGAACCGCATACTGATGGGCATCGGTACCGCCGACCATCTTCTGCAGATAGGGGAATGAGAGCAGCGTGATGAAACCCATGGCATATGCACCCACCATGCGGTATGATGAGAACTGGTTCTTCTCGTTGTCGTCATCGGTCATGACACCCAGCAGTGAGCCGTAAGGTACGTTGACGGCGGTGTAGACTGCCATCATGAGCAGGTAGAGCACGTAAGCGTATACGCGCTTGCCCGACGGGCCCAGGTCAGGGGTATAAAGAAGCAGTGCGAATATAAGTCCGAACGGTATGGCACCGAATATGAGCCAGGGGCGGTATGTACCCCAGCGTGACTGGGTACGGTCGGCCAGACTGCCCATGATAGGATCGGTCACCACGTCAAACAGACGGGCTATAAGCATAAGTGCCGCAGCATCGGCGAATGTAAGTCCAAACACATTTGTAAAAAACAGCGGGAACGCGATCGACATGATCTTCCACGTGATACCTCCGGCTGCTGCATCGCCCAGTGCGTATGCAATCTTCTCCTTAACGGTAGGTTTGTTGTAACTCATTGTAGTAATTAGGTTTAGTACTTGGTGATAACTTGCCTGATACCAGAAAGTTCCGATTCAGTGAAAACAATATTCTTAACAGCTTTGATATTGGTCATAAGTTGCTGTGGTGAGCTTGCCCCCACAAGGACCGATGTCACCAGCCCGTCCTTGAGCAGCCAGGCCAGGGCCATCTCCGAGAGGGTCTGACCTCTGGATGCGGCGATATCATTAAGACTCCTCAGGTCATTCAGGAGCTCCGGAGTAAGGACATCCCTCTTAAGGAAGAAGTTCCTGGCCATGCGGGAGTCATCGGGAATTCCGTTCAGGTAACGGTCCGACAGAAGGCCCTGATTCAGCGGTGAAAAGGCGGTAAATCCCACTCCGGCAGCAGCACAGGCACTGAGTATGCCGCTCTTCTCCACCCTGCGGTCCATCATGTTGTATCGGCCCTGATAGATAAGACAGGGCACGTCACGGCTCTTGAGATAGCTGAAACAGAAATCCAGCGTCTCCACCGGATAGTTCGATATGCCCACATAGAGAGCCTTGCCCTGACGGACTATATCCACCAGAGCCTGCATGGTCTCCTCCAGAGGAGTCTCGGGGTCATAACGGTGTGAGTAGAACAGGTCCACATAATCCAGGCGCATTCGCTTAAGGCTCTGGTCCAGGCTGCTCATGAGATATTTCCTGGAGCCCCAGTCTCCATATGGGCCGGGCCACATGTCATATCCGGCCTTGGTGGTTATGAACAGCTCGTCGCGGTAGGGACGCAGCGACATATCCATCATACGGCCCAGGTTCTGTTCGGCCGTGCCGTACTCAGGACCGTAGTTGTTGGCCAAATCAAAGCAAGTTATGCCGTTGTCCAGAGCGCACTTGGCTGTGGCGTGAGCCTTGTCAAAGTCATCCACGCTGCCAAAATTGTGCCAGAACCCAAGCGACACGGCAGGGAGTCTGACCCCGCTGTGTCCGCATCGGATATACGGCATACGCCCGTCGTAACGGGAGGCAGCCGCCTTATAGTCTGTACCTGCCATGAAGTGGAGGTTTTAATCTACGATAATGGGCTTGTACTTGGGAACAAGTACCTTCATCACAGTCCAGCCAATCAGATAGGCGACGGCGCAGATGCAGAATACGATCATGTATCCGGCCTCCTTACCCTCGAATCCGAGGAAGGTGAATGCTGAGCCCAGGGCATCGCTCTTGGTAAAGAGCATACCGGCGCCCTTGTTGATCATGAACGATGCAAGACCGCCCATAGTGGTACCCACACCTGTGATAGTTCCGATGGTTGACTTGGGGAACATGTCACCGATGGTTGAATAGAGGTTGGCCGACCAGGCCTGATGTCCGGCACCGGCCAGACCGATGATGATGGCGGGGAACCATGCGCTGTATCGGCCCAGAGGCTGTGCAAAAAGTGCCAGCAGCGGGAAGAATGCGAATATGAGCATGGCTTTCATACGGCCTGAATAGGGTTCCATGCCTTTCTTCTCGACAAAGAGTTTGGGCAGGTAACCACCGCCTATGCTCACCACGGTAACTATCAGATAGAGCACGAATATGAGCATGATAGCCTCCTTGGAGTCTGAGCGGTAGCCATACTGGTCCGAGAAGTAGGCGGGAGCCCAGAACAGGAAGAACCACCACACACCGTCGGTAAAGAACTTACCGCATATGAAAGCCCAGGTCTGACGGAATGTGAAACACTTGAAGAAGGGAATGGATTTCTCCTCCTTCTCTGTCTCAGCGGCCTTGGCGGCAGCCAGCTCGGCGGCATCATCCTGGTGTATGTACTCAAGCTCGGCCTCATTTACGAATCTTGACTTCTCAGGTCTCTGATAGAGTCCGAACCAGAAGAACATCCAGATGAAACCCAGCGCACCGATAATGATGAAGGCCATCTCCCAGCCCCACAATGCAGCCAGCTTGGGTATGCAGGCAGGAGCGGCAAGGGCACCTACCGATGCACCGGCGTTGAATATGGAGGTGGCAAAGGCGCGGTCCTTCTTGGGGAAATACTCGGCTGTCACCTTGATGGCTGCAGGGAAGTTACCTGACTCACCGAGAGCCAGCACGGCACGGCAGAATATGAACATATAGACCGATACGGTCGATACTATAAGACCCAGCTCAGCTGAACTCCTTACTGCATCGAGTGACTCGGCACCGGCCCATTTGAGTGCGGCCCATCCGCATGCGGCATGCAGGCAGGCGCCTACCGACCATATGAATATGGCCCACAGGTAACCCTTGCGGGTACCTAGTTTATCTATGAACTTGCCGCTGAACAGACACGCTACAGCATAGAAGATGCTGAAAAAACCGGTAATGGTACCGTACTGGCTGTCAGTCCAGTGAAAATCGGCTGCAATGAAATCCTTCCAGGTAAGGGACAGCACCTGTCTGTCCAGATAGTTTACCGTCGTTGCCACAAAGAGCAGGATACACATAACCCAGCGGAAATTGGTCATACGCCGGGCGTTAGAATTGATTGTTTCTGTCATGTTATGTTTTAGGTTAGTTATTCAGTGTAGTATACGCGCTTTACTCTTATGGATACCGTCGATATGATCTCATACGGTATGGTACCCAATATATCGGAAAGGACATGAACCGGCAGGTTGGGTCCGAATATCTCAACGCTGTCACCCTCCTGGCAATCTATGTCGGTGACATCGATCATACATACATCCATGCATATGTTACCCACGTAATAGGCCTTCTGACCGTTTACCAGACAGTAGGCGTTGCCGTTGCCCAAATGGCGATCCAGACCGTCAGCATAACCGATAGGTATGGCGGCTATGCGCGAGTGCTTGGTAATCTTTCCCTTACGGCTGTAGCCCACGGTCTCACCCTTGTCCAGTTCACGGATCTGCAGGATGGTGGTCTTGAGGGTACATACGGTCTCCAGCGGCTGGTTGTCAAGCGGGTTGATGCCGTACAGGCCCAGGCCCAGACGTACCATGTCATAATGTACGGCGGGGAATCGCTCTATACCTGACGAGTTGCAGATATGACGCAGTATATGATGCTTGAATGCAGCCTGCAGCATATCGGCAGCCTTGTTGAAACGCTCTATCTGGAGCTGGGTGAAATCATCGAACTCACTGCTGTCACTGCCTACGAAATGTGAGAATACCGAGCAGGGTATGACGGCAGTCTGCCTCTGCAGGCGGTGTACCAGCTCCGGCACGTCATCGGGCGAGAATCCCAGACGGTGCATGCCGGTATCGATCTTGATATGTATGGGGAAGTTGGTCACGCCGTTATGCTCTGCGGCACGGATAATCATGTCGAGCAGATGGAAACTGTAGACCTCGGGTTCGAGTTTCTGGTCGAACAGGGTGTTGAACGATGTACGCTCGGGATTCATGACCATGATGTTGGTGGTGATTCCGGCCCTGCGCAAATCAGCGCCCTCATCGGCCACAGCCACGGCCAGATAGTCCACCTGACGGTCCTGAAGCGTCTTGGCCACCTCTATGGCACCCGATCCGTAGGCCGATGCCTTGACCATGCATACTATGCCCGTCTCCGGAGCCAGCATACTGCGGTAACGGTTCAGGTTGTCGGCAATGGCCTGCAGGTTGACCTCAAGGATAGTCTCATGCACCTTGAGTTCCAGACGCTCGGCTATGCGGTCGAACTCGAACGTACGTGCGCCCTTGATAAGGATGACCTCGTTATGGAAACTCTTCATGACCTCTGACTTGAGGAAGTCATCGGTAGTGTCAAAGAAATATTTCTCGCGTACATCAAACCTCTTGGCCTCCGATGATATGTCATCGCCAATACCGATCAGTTTGGTTATGCCACGGCTCTCCACCAGCTGTGACACCTTGCGGTAGAGTTCGTGGACAGACCATCCCGACTGCAATATATCGGACAGGATAAGGGTGCGGTTACGGGACTTGTCGTCCTGACGGCGCGCCATGAAGTCAAGCGCTATGCCGAGTGACGATATATCGGAGTTGTAACTGTCATTGATAATGATGCAGCCCTGCTTGCCGTCCTTGACCTCCAGTCGCATGGCCAGGGGCTCAAGTTTGGCCATACGCTCGGTTATGACCTCAGGCGGGAGCATAAGGTATATG
>JBGURN010000098.1:0-8321 GCA_045131955.1 Bacteroidaceae bacterium | reverse complement strand
CTGAGACCTCAACAACCTTGCGGTCAGCATACGGGATCAGACGTCCCATGTACTCCATGACCGATACGGTCCATAGAGTGGTATGATACTCCTGGGTTTCCTGACCCTGTTTACCCTGTCCCTCTTTCTCGCCTCCGTAATCATAATCCTGATCATTTGAAGGTCCGTCATAACTCTTTACATAATACTCGCCGTTCAGGATAAAGGCGGGTGACATCGGCAACTCAGTACCGGCCGGTGATGCCACCGCTGATATGGAGGTAACCTTGAGCTCGGGATCAATCACAACAGGATTGTTATCAATTACGGCAAACACCTTGCCGTTGTTAAGTCCGGCAACCATACTTGCACTGATACCATTGGATGTAAGTGTAATTACATCAAGCGTACTGCCCTGGTCTTTAAGAAGGAGTATCGGTTCTCCGTCGCCTATACCTGCCAGCGTTACGATATCCTTACCTAAGGCGTCCATTCTGCCTTCGGCATCTTTGAGACTCATCTGGCCCCAGTTGCGGCCGGCCTCCTGGGTCCACTCAAACAGAGCTCCGTCGGAACGGCGTATAAGGAAGAACTTATCCCTGGGGGTGTTGTTCAGGATGTAGGAGACAGCCTTTCGGATGGGGTTGGTGTATTCCAACTCCTGCCATCCCGGATAGTCATAGTTGCAGTTGGTGAGCATCACCCAGGTCTTGCCTATAGGTATGATGCTTTTGGCCGTGAGACGCATGTTGGCTTTGAGTTTCTGGGATACCTCATCATCATCGCCGGCTACATCGAGAGTGTATTCCACCTCGACCATGGAACCGTCAGCCGTTACCTTGTAGAGGATGCCCTCAACGGTGACGCCGTCATCGGCCTTGGTGGTTGAACTGCCATATCCCAGGCCCAGTGCCGTGGCGCCGGAGATATCGGCCTTGCGGAAGGTTACGCTGCTTACGCTGGAACCATCGCTTCCCTTATCGCATGATGCGAATACAAGGGCGGCTAAAGCCATGAATAAAAAGAATTTAGTCCTCATAGTCCTATAATTAATTGGTTGTAAAAAAGCAATGGAAAAGGCCCCCGGTTACTTGTGAACCAGGGTGCCTATAGGCTCACCGGACATGACCTTCTTGAGGTTGCCGGGAATATCCATGTTGAAGACATAGATGGGGAGGTCATTCTCCTTACACATGGTTGTGGCGGTAAGGTCCATGACCTTGAGGTTGCGGTTGTAGATCTCATCGAATGTGATCTCCTGGAACTTGACGGCAGTGGGGTCCTTCTCGGGATCGGCGGTGTAGACGCCGTCCACACGGGTTCCCTTGAGCATGACATCGGCCTCAATCTCAATGCCGCGCAGTGAGGAGCCGGTATCGGTGGTGAAGTAGGGGTTGCCGGTACCTCCGACCAGGATGGCTACCTTGCCCTGTTTCATGGCGTCTATGGCTTTCCACTTGGAGTAGAGCTCGCCAATAGGCTCCATGCAGATGGCGGTAAGCACTGTGTTGGGGCAGTCGACCGATGTGAGGGCGGAGCTCAGTCCGAGTCCGTTGATCACGGTTGCCAGCATACCCATCTGGTCTCCCTTGACGCGGTCAAATCCCTTGCCGGCTCCCTTGAGACCGCGGAATATGTTGCCGCCGCCAATGACGATACCTATCTCCACACCCATGTCGTGGATCTCCTTGATCTGCTGTGCATACTCTCCGAGACGCTTCTCGTCTATTCCGTACTTCTGCTCACCCATAAGGCTCTCGCCGCTGAGTTTGAGCAGTATTCTCTTGAATCTTGCCATTTTACGTTTAAGTATTTTTTGCGAATGTAATCAATTTTGCTGAAGGATGAACTGCACCTGCTTGAATTCATAGACCCTGTGCTCACCGCTCGGGGTTTGGAGCATCAGGCAGCCATCGGGACGGATGCCCTCTATGCAAGCCTCGAATTCGCCCTGTGCATCACGGAACCTGTGATATCCTTCACGGCGGAACAGGCGGTGTCGATAGAGCCTGTCTACATCGGACCGCTTATGGGCGGGGAGTTCCATATAGCCGATGAAACGCTCTACGATGTCACTGAGCAATGCGTCACGGTCATGATCACGGCCGGTGATGTTCTTGAGTGATATGGGGTTGGGGGCGTCACTGAGGAATACCTCCTGGTTCACGTCCAGGCCCACGCCTACTACAGTATCAAGGATCCGGTCTCCCTGCAGGGTATTCTCAATCAGTATGCCGGCCATCTTGAACTCTTTCCAGTAGACGTCATTTGACCATTTGACCGATACTTCATGGGCAAACCGGGGACCTACGGCAGCCATGACGCTGTCCGATACCGCCAGTGCAATGGCCTCAGATATGTAAAACTGTTCCCGGACCTTTATGCTTTTGGGGTGTGCCAGTATGCTGAACAGCAGGTTCTTGCCCTGCTCCGACTCCCAGGTGTTGCCTTTCTGTCCGCGGCCTGCGGTCTGGAAATCGGCCACTGCCACCTCATAGTCATAGGCGGGATCGCCCCCGCCGAGTTCACGCAGATAGGTGTTGGTGGAACCTATGCTGTCACTTCTGTGCCATTTGATGCTGCTCATTATTCCAAGGGCGGATAGAACGCCTCCTCTATATGTTCCAAATTAAGGTTGCCGTTATATGATACGACCGATATTATATCGAACCTGACATCCAAGTCAATCATTTTAAGTCTCAGGTAGGCATCGGCGGACCTCACTATGCGTCTTATCTTTCTGAGGTCGACGGCATCCTCGGGGTTGCCCCATTCGTTGCCGGAGCGTGTCTTGACCTCTATAAAAACAATCGTGCCGTCCTTGACGGCCACCATATCGAGCTCCTTGTGCCCGCATCGCCAGTTTCGGTCCAGGATGGTATAACCCTGCCGTTTCATATACTCAGCGGCCATCTCCTCGCCTTCGAGTCCTAAAATGTTGTGTTCTGCCATGATAGTCAGGTTTTATATCGCAAAAATAGACAAATTCCGTGGCTTTTCGGTTTAAAAAATGTACCTTCGTGTCAACAGTGAGTTTTATGGATAAGAAGGAACACCCGGTAAGGACCGAACGCTACAGTTTCCTTGTAAGTCCTGAGGAGAAACAGATGGTGGAGAGCTATCTGCGCAAGTACAGGATAGGGAACCGCAGCCGTTGGATGAGAGAGACTCTCATGACATTCATCATCAGGAACCTGGATCAGGATTATCCCACTCTGTTCAACGAGCAGGAGATGCGCCGATGACACAAGAGGAGCAGGATATCAAGTTCATGAAAGCGGCCTTTGAGGAGGCCCGTCAAGCTGCCGCCGAGGGTGAGATACCCGTGGGCGCAGTAGTGGTATGCAAGGGCATGATAATAGCCCGTGCCCATAACCTTACCGAGACTCTCACTGATGTGACCGCCCACGCCGAGATGCAGGCCATCACTGCCGCCGCGTCATATCTGGGCGGCAAATATCTGGATCAGTGTACCCTTTATGTCACTCTTGAGCCGTGCGTCATGTGCGCCGGTGCCATAGGATGGTCGCAGCTGCAGCGTCTGGTTTATGGTGCATCGGACCCCAAGCGCGGCTACAGCGTATTCGCTCCCGGAGCGCTTCACCCCAAGACCCAAATCACCGCAGGCGTCATGGCCTCCGAGTGCACGGAAATAGTTCAGGAATTCTTCAAAAAGAAACGAAACTAACACACTAGGGACGGTTCCTAATGTTGCATTATTATGTGCCTAGCGGCACAGATTAATGCCGGAGGCGTTGGATTGGGGTAGCCAGCCGTTTTAACGACTGGGTTATAAATCCTTGCGGTATTTGCCTTCCTCTTCGTCGGAGAGCATGCTCAGATAGCTGTTGTATCGGGACAGATGAATCTGACCGGTCTCAACCGCGCGTATGACTGCGCAGTCCGGCTCGCATGTGTGGGTGCAGTTGCCGTACCGGCACTCTGAGGAGTATTTGAAAATCTCCGGGAAATAGTGGCTTATCTCCTCATGCTCCATATCGAAAGTTCCAAAGCCCTTGATTCCCGGGGTGTCTATGATCCAGCCTCCCTCGGGCAATGGGAACATCTCGGAGAAGGTGGTGGTATGCATTCCGGTGTCATGTTTTTCCGATATCTCACCGGTGCGCTGGTTGAGTTCAGGCAGGATACGGTTCACCAGGGTGCTCTTGCCCACGCCTGAGTTGCCGGCCATGAGCGTGACCTTGTCCTTGAGTGCGGAGCGTATCTGTTCCAGGCCCTCCCCGTGAAGTGCGTCACATTGCAGGCAGGTATATCCTATCCCGGTGTAGAGTGAAGTGAGCTCGCTGTATGTGGCCTGATCCTCATCGTTGAGGAGGTCGGATTTGTTGAATACAAGTATGGCGGGCACACGGTAAGCCCAGGCCGATGCAAGGAAACGGTCTATGAATACCGGTGATGTGACAGGATGGTTGACAGTAACCACCAGCATGACCTGGTCAAGGTTGCATGCCAGTATGTGTGACTGCTTGGAAAGATTTGAGGAACGGCGGATTATGTAGTTCCGACGCTCCTCAATACCTGTTATATATGCAGGCTCGCCTTCACGTGAGTCTGCAAACTCCACATAGTCACCTACGGCTATGGGATTTGTGCTTTTTATGCCTTTTATGCGGAAGGTGCCTTTGATACGGCACTCCTGATCGCGACCGTCATCGGTACGCACCAGATAACTGCTTCCGGTATTTCTGATAACAAGTCCGCGCATGGGCTGGTCAGACGGTCATGATCTCCTTTTCCTTCTCGGCAAAGAGCTCATCGGCCTTCTTGATATACTTGTCATGCAGTTTCTGGAGCTTCTCCTCAGCATCCTTCTCTGCATCCTCGGGCAGCCCCTCCTTCTGTGCCTTCTTGAGTGTGTCAAGGATGTCACGACGGGTGTTGCGGATAGATATCTTGGTGCTCTCGCTCACCTTGCCGCTCTGCTTTACCAGATCGCGGCGGCGCTCCTCGGTAAGAGGCGGGATGCCAAGACGGATTATCTCACCGTTGTTGGTGGGCATGATGCCTATGGGTGAATCTATGATGGCTTTCTCAATCACCTTGATCATGTTCTTGTCCCAAGGACGTATGGCGATGGTGCGGGGATCGGGAACTGAAAGTGCCGCTACATTGTTCAGTGCAACCATCGAACCGTAAGAATCAACACGGATATCGTCAAGGATACGGATGTTGGCCTTGCCGGCACGGATATGGGCGAACTCATCCTCAAGATGCATGATGGCCATTTCCATCTGCTCCTCAGCTTCGCTGAGACAATTGTTTACATCGAACATATAGATTGTGGTTTTCTGTTTCAGCAAAGATAGGGCTTTTTTGTTCATATAACCATATAATTTTTTAATTTTGCTGCGCTAAATCATGGACCTGATGCTGACCAGTTTACAACCGATTATAGACGGATTCGCCCCTATCACCCTGGAGGAGATGTCCGGCATACGCCTTATGAACAGGATCGACTCCAAGTATCTGGCCAGTGAAAGCCAGCTGCTCAGACTGCTGGAACTTGCTCAGAAAGACTACTTCATCCAGTCTATCGACGGCATCAGACAATCGGAATACCGGACCCTTTATTTCGATGACCGGGACAACATAATGTACCTGAATCATCACAACGGCAGGCTTACCCGACAGAAGGTCCGTATCCGCACCTACGTGGATACAAACGATAATTTCTTTGAAGTCAAGCTCAAGAACAATCACGGACGCACCAAGAAGAAGCGCATCCATCTTACAGGGGCCGATACGCTGCTCCAGGATGGGGCTGCAGAGTTTCTTGAGGAGCATACCATGCTCCCTATGCATCTGAGTGACCTCACTCCCAAGATAGGGAACCATTTCAGACGCATCACACTGGTGAACAAGGCACGGACGGAGAGGCTGACCATAGACCGTGAGCTCTCTTTCCATAATCTGGAGTCAGGCATAGACCGCGATATGGACAATCTCGTGGTGATAGAGGTGAAGCGTGACGGCAACACCTATTCACCTGTTCAGGACCTGTTGCGCGAACTCAGGATATTTCCGAGCGGATTCAGCAAATACTGTATCGGTATGGCTCTCACTTTGCCCGGAATCAAGCGCAACCTGTTCAACGAGAGACTACGTAAAATTGAAAAAATCACTACAAAATGTTTATGAATATCCTATCACTTTTAGCGGGTGGCTTAAGCCAGCTTGCCGCCGCACAAGAAGAAGCTGAACTCTTTGGCGATGAGGCCGAAGGATTCCTGGCAACACTGGGAACCACTCCTTTCTGGCCGGAATGGTCCAATATCTGGGAGATGGTCCTGCGTCTTCTGATCAATGTGGTTACGATCGGTATTATCGTACACGCATTCTATTATCCCAAAGCCAAGAGACGTGACTATTACTTCACTTTCTCAATCATAGGCGTAAGTATTTTCCTGCTCATATATCTGATGGGCGGAGTGAAACTCAAGATCGGATTCGCGCTGGGTCTGTTCGCCATATTCGGTATCATAAAATACCGTACCGAGCAGGTTCCCATCCGTGAGATGACCTATATGTTCGTGATAATAGCGGTTGCAGCCATCAACGGACTGGCCACCAGCGTAAGCTATTTCGAACTGCTGGGCACCAATCTCATATTCATCATCGCCCTGGCTATCTGCGAGAACACCAGGTGGATGAAGCATGTTCCCTCCAAACTCATAAAGTATGATAACGTCAAACTGGTGGCTCACGGCCGTGAGGATGAACTCAAGGCTGATCTGGAGAAACGTCTGGGCCTTAAGATCATACGCATTGAGGTGGGTAACGTGGATTTCCTCAAGGACTCTGCCATAATCAAGATCTATTACGAGCCCATCATGGATGAGTTCGGAACGATTGATTCCGTAATGAAAACCGGTAAGATAAAATGAGACGCCTGCTGACAACTGTGCTCCTTTTGCTTGCGGCAGTCACGACTGTGACGGCCCAGGGGAACTGGGGCCTGCGTTCGGGCATCGGACTGGAAAAAGGTATTGCCAAAGGGCTTGATGCGGAGCTTGAGGCCAAATACCATACGACCGATGATTTCAGCCGTAATGACCGATGGAGTGTGGGCCTGTCCATGAGCAAGCGCCTTTACCGTAACAAGGCCAAGACCTTTAGCGTCAAGGCAGGCCTGGGATACAAATATCTGCACGTCTACAACAAATGGACTACCAAGTTCAAAGGTGATGAGACCCTGGGCGTTGAGAACGGTTTGGATCCCCAGTACTATATCGGTAAGGAGTATGACTTCAATATGAACGATCCCTATGAGGATTCGCGCCACCGTGTTACGGCATCGCTCCAGGCTGCTGTGGAACTGGGTCGTTTCAAGCTCTCATGGCGTGAGTCTTATCAGTATACACACACTGACAGCGCATCATTTACAAAGGAGAAATTCCGTTATGACAGCTCGGAAAAGAAGTGGGATGTGAAGACTGAACCGGACGGCAAGGCGGCGCAGGACAAGCAGCTGCTCCGTTCCAAGTTCGGAGCCGAATATAACATACCCCACTGGAAGTATGACCCGTTCATTTCATATGAGCTGTTCAACAATCTCGGTAAGGGTCTGAGGACCGAAAAATCAAGAATAAACGTCGGAATAGAGTTCAGTTTAAACAAAAAGCATAACTTTGAGGTGTCTTACCTTTGGCAGAACAATCATGATGATGACGAGCCGGCCGGTTCGTTCATCTGCCTGGGTTATAAGTTTGAACTCTAACTGATGATGAGAAGGCTACTCTTTCTGACTTTGACTCTGCTTCTGACCGTAACAGCCTATGGTCAGGATGCTGCTGTGGCTCAGAAAGACTCTCTCAGAAGCGTTGAGGTCAATAATCTCAGACAGATATCATTCAAGGACGGTGACGTGGTAACGACCTACTCGGACGGTTCTACCAAAAGCCAGAAACTGACAGGATCCGACAAGCTGCAGCTCACCGCATCGGACCGCGAGCAGGAGGGTATCACTTCCGATGAAGGCACGTATACCATCTATGACCTGAGCGGAAGACCCGTAAAGACCCATAAGGACAAGAGTTTTGACCAGCCCTTTGACCTCAAGGACCTGCCGTCAGGTATTTATCTGCTCAAAACGGGTAACCGCACCATAAAGATTGTCAAATAGTGCAATCGCCCAATTCGTTGCAGTTCCCTGCATGTTATCCCGTTTGACTAAAAAACAGGAAAAAGTTTGTCTACATCGGCAAAAAGGTATATTTTTGCACCCGCTTAACAGCGAATAGAGGTAGATCCGCTAGCTCAGCAGGTAGAGCACATCCCTTTTAAGGATGGGGTCTCGGGTTCGAACCCCGAGCGGATCACCA
>JBGURN010000097.1:0-1892 GCA_045131955.1 Bacteroidaceae bacterium | reverse complement strand
CTGTAACTGAGCGTTATGTCAAACTCTTTGGTATCGGCCGGATCGACCAGTCCGTAACTGCCCCAGAACGAGAGTCCGAACCCTTCGGTCTCAAGGGTAAGTGACGGCTGTATAGCAGCACTTCCGCAATCCGTACCACGCCAGATATAGCTGCTTACTACATCAGCGCCAACACTTGTTTCAACCTCGGCATACATGGGAGTAACCATTGCAGCCATCATAATCACTGCTGTCAATACTGTCTTTTTCATAGTGGTAAAAATTAAGGTGTTCTTCAATTAAAGTTTGTTTTAAGTTTAATAAGCGACCCGATCCCGGACCTGTCCCGGATGACCGGGTCGCAGGATTGTTTTCAAGGTATTTTATCCGATTAGCTGTTGTAGCAGGTCTCTCCGTGCTCGTAGATATCAAGACCCTCCTCCTCAACTCTGGGAGCTACGCGGATACCGTGTACCTTCTTAAGGATCAGGAATGTGAGCATACCCAGGCCGAATGACCAGGCGCATGTTACGAGTGAACCGAGAGCCTCAACACCCAGGAAGTGCCAGCCGCCACCGTAGAACAGACCGCCGTCTACTGCGAACATACCTGTCATGAGTGTACCAAGGATACCGCATACACCGTGTACTGAAACAGCACCTACGGGATCATCGATCTTGCAAACCTTGTCAATCAGGGCAACTGAGCCTACCATTGCAGCACCGCAAACGGCACCGATGATAGCTGCACCACCTATTGTTACCAGGTCGCAACCTGCTGTGATACCTACAAGACCTGCCAGGATACCGTTGCATACCAGTGAGAGTGAGGGTTTGCCATAAACCAGCCAGGTAAGGAACAGGACTGCAAGTCCGCCTGTAGCAGCTGCCATGTTGGTTGTGCACATTACATGTGATATTGCAATTGCGTTCTCAGAACCTTCGGCAGCCAGCTGTGAACCGGGGTTGAAACCGAACCAACCCATCCAGAGGATAAATACACCCAGGGCACCGAATGTCAGGTTGTGACCGGGAATAGCGCGTGACTCACCAGTCTTGGAATACTTACCGATACGGGGACCGAGAACCATAGCACCTGCAAGAGCAATCACACCACCGCAAGAGTGAACAACGGTTGAACCTGCAAAATCATGGAATCCGAGCTCGCTGAGCCAGCCACCACCCCAGGTCCAGTGACCCTCAATAGGATAGATAAGAACAGAGATGATGATTGATATCAGAATGTACATGGAGAACTTGGTTCTCTCAGCCATACCACCTGATACTATAGTAGCGGCGGTAGCGCAGAATACAGTCTGGAAAATGAGTGTACATTCAGCGGGAACGTTGCTGTCACCAATGAATGACCAGTCAAAAAGATGAAGACCTCCGATGAATCCGTTGCCTGTTCCATGCATCAGACCGAAACCGATCATCCAGAAGAGGAACGAACCGACCATAAAGTCAACGAAGTTTTTCATGAGAATGTTCGCGGTGTTCTTGGAACGTGTAAAACCGGCTTCCACCAGCGCGAATCCAGGCTGCATAAAGAACACAAGCATGGCCGCCAAAAGTACCCAGACCGTATCCAGTCCGCTAATTCCGCTCTCCATAGCGCTAACGCTTTCAATAATCTCTTCCATTTTAGTAATGTTTTTCAGTTATACTTTCCTTTTTTGTCTTTCACAGTTATTTCTTGTCTGCGAGGACGGAATCTCCATGTTCTCCCGTTCGGATTGACCAGGTGTCATCGACAGGGCTTACGAAAATACGTCCGTCTCCTACCTCACCGGTGCGGCCAGCCTTCATGATGGCCTCAACAGCCGGCTGTACGAACTGATCACGGCAGATGATCGTAATCTCAATTCTCGAAATGATGTCGGTACTGTACATGACACCACGATAGATTCGGTC
>JBGURN010000096.1:0-2525 GCA_045131955.1 Bacteroidaceae bacterium | reverse complement strand
GTCCAGCCTTTCGGGTGAGTGGTACAGACCGATAGCGCAATCTACGTGGATGAACGGCACAAGTTACTGGTTCGATTATGTCACGGTGTTTCAGTTATTGGAACAGAGTGGAATGTCATCATATACACTGCGCAACGCATATCCGCTTTGGTCTTGCATAAGCGTTCTTCTCTCTGCTATGGGGGCAAGCACGACGTTCGAGGGTACTGACACATATAGCCAGTTCCTGTATGCTTCAACCAACCCAGTGAGCGGCACGGCTGTAAAGCTGTTCGTCACGCCTAAGAGCAATATCCTTGCAGGTGACTATACCGTGCCAGCATTAAAGGCGATGACTACGCTGGGGCAGTTCTTGGATATGCTTCGCAACGTCTATCAGTGCTACTGGTACATTGATGCAGACGACCGTCTGCGCATTGAGCATATAAGCTGGTTCAAGAACGGCGGCAGCTATTCATCTACACCGACAATCGGCATAGACCTTACCACCTTGCTTGAGAAACGCAACGATACGGCGTGGGCTTATGGCGTGAACGAATACACCTACGAGAAAGAGGAAATGCCGCAGCGTTACCAGTTTGAGTGGATGGATGATGCACGCATACCGTTCAATGGGGATGCGATAGAGATATTGTCGCCAGCCGTTACGGAGGGCAAGGTTGAGAACATAAGCGTAGGCAGTTTTTCCAGCGATATAGACTATATGCTGCTAAACCCGTCCGTATTCTCGCAGGACGGCTTTGCGTTGATAGGTGCTACTGGTAGCGGCAACGCTTGGTCTGTTCCATTCATTACCTATGTGCAGCAGGGCATCACGATAACCTTGCAGAACGGGTACTTGGCGTATGTTCACTTGCAGCCATATTACTGGGTGTATGACCTGCCAGCCAAGAGCGTGAAGATTAACGGAACGACCTACACGCTGACGTATGTGTCAAGGCATAAGATGCAGAAAGTCACCGTGCCTTTGGGTGCTTCCGACCCCGATTTCTTAAAATTGATTAAAACCGATATGGGAAACGGTGAAATAAAAGCGGTTTCGATACCTTTGACAAGTAGAGTTGCTCAAATAACATTGAACTATGACACCCAATAACAATACATCTGTCATTCCTTTTGTAACGGCTCTTGAACAGCAGAGCCACAGGCGCAGCTACGCCTACGGTGCAATATATCCTATCTATGTGCCGCAGGGCTTCTTTGTGCCTTTTCAAATATGCAGGGAAACGAGAGAGAACACAATCAGTTATGTGAGGCTCTACAAGGCTGACGGAACGCAGCTGGCAACCATAACGCAGCAGATGAATGATGCAGGGCTGATGATTAAGCGTTACCAAGATTATGGCTACGACACGATAATCTTCCCTGCCATAGTGCCTATGCAGGTAATGACTGAAATAGGGCAGTACTATATCAGCATTTCCGACGGCGTGCAGGTGTGGTACAGCGACGTTTTCACGGTCGTTGACAAGATAGACGACTACCTGCGCATAGACTGGTACTGCGAGGAAGATATGTACTATCGTGGCGGTGTCATCACCTACAAAGAGCCGAAGTTCATCAACACGCTGTACCTTGAGACGCAGCTTGGAAGACCCGAGTACCCGTTCACGGAGGAAAGCGAGGAGCGTGATGGCTTGCTGTTCCCTGTCAAGCAGTACACGGAAAAGACATACAAGTTCACCTGCATGGCAAGCGAGGTGATGTGCGACGTGATGCGCCTTATCCGTATGGCTGACTACATACGTGTGACTGACGGCTACGGCAACCAGTACAATGCAGACCAGTTCCTGTTCACACCGACTTGGCAAGCGCAGGGCGACCTTGCAAGCGTTGAGTGCGAGTTCCAAACGGCGACCATATTCAAGTCGATAGGTCGTGGCTACATAGTTCCGTCTGACGGTGACTTTAATATAGACTTCAATAATGACTATCTAACAAGTGAGGAATAATGGCTAACTATGCGACATTAAAGGCTGCGATAGAGGCAGTTGTAAAGACCAATGGCAACCAAGAGATAACGGGTGCTAACCTGCAATCCGTATTGCTTGCAATCGTCAATTCACTGGGGGCAGACTACCAGTTCGCAGGTGTGGCAACGCCAAGCACGAATGCTGGCTCGCCAGACCAAAACGTGTTCTATATAGGCGGTGCAGGGACGTACGCCAATTTCGGCACTACATACACCGTTCCAGCAGGTTCTGTCGGCGTGTTCAAGTATGACGGTTCATGGAATATGACTTCGGTAGAGTTGTTCGGAGATTACATACCCTTTGATGGCGTGAGTGCAGTCACAATACCCGATGACTTGAAATCAAGCTACCTTTTGGTAAACAACGCACACAGCACCATTGAGGTAAGCGGATATTACAGCGTGTATGGGTTGTATATAAAGAATTACGCACACCTGTGCTTCATACCGTATGATGGTGGCAATGCGTCTTACAAGAAGCTATGGCTCACTGCAACAAATGGAACGGTTACGGAAGTCAGTTACCCAAGCAATTCATGCTATACGATTGACA
>JBGURN010000095.1:0-15266 GCA_045131955.1 Bacteroidaceae bacterium | reverse complement strand
CGCTCAGTCTCATAGCTGTATAATGTTTAGTAGTTCTTACAATCCTTTGCCATGGCAGTTCTTGAACTTGAGACCGCTACCGCAGGGGCACGGGTCGTTACGGCCCGGTGTCTTATCGGCACGGATAGGCTCACGTACCTGCTGACGGGTATCGCGGGCTGCGGCGGCACGCTGGTTCGGGTCGCTCATGTCAGTGCGGTTCTCAGTGTACTGTCTGCGCTGCTGACGGTTCTGGGCGGGAGCCTCACGTACACGCTCGGGATCGGGCTCCGGAATCTGACCGCGCATGAGAATGGATACGGTCTGGTCATTCATCTTGTTGACCATATTGTCAAACAGGTTGACCGACTCCAACTTGAATATGAGGAGCGGGTCTTTCTGCTCGTAGCTTGCGTTCTGAACAGAGTGCTTGAGTTCATCGAGCTCACGCAGGTTCTCCTTCCAGCACTCGTCGATGGTATGAAGCATTATAGCCTTCTGGAATGAAGTCACTACGCTCTTACCTTCGGATTCATATGCCTCCTTGAGGTTGCAGGGAATCTGATATACGCGACGTCCGTCGGTTACGGGGATGAGAATGTTCTCATAACGGTCACCCTGCTCCTCGTAAACCTTCTTGATGACAGGTGTAACAACCTGGGCCAGATGGTCGGTCTTACGCTTGAAGGTATCCATGGCGGCTTCGAATATACGCTCCGAAACCTCATCCTGTTTCATCTTGTCATACTCCTCCTCGGTGAACGGCAGTTCAATGGCAAGTACGCGGAATGCCTCCATCTGCAGGCTCTCGTAATCGGCGCAGTTCTCGGCGGCTCCGGCTGAACGGTCCCAGATCATATTGGCTATATCCATGCCTATGCGCTCACCTATCAGGGCGTGACGGCGTTTCTCATAGACAACGGTACGCTGCTTGTTCATCACATCATCGTACTCAAGCAAGCGTTTACGGATACCGAAGTGGTTCTCCTCAACCTTCTTCTGAGCCTGCTCTATACGCTTGGTGATGAAGCTGTTCTCAATCATCTCGTCCTCCTCAAGTCCCAGCTTGTCCATAAGCGGAGCTATACGGTCGGAACCGAACAGACGCATGAGGTTATCCTCAAGTGAGATAAAGAATACTGACGAACCCGGATCTCCCTGACGTCCTGAACGTCCGCGCAACTGGCGGTCCACGCGGCGGCTCTCATGACGCTCGGTACCGATGATGGCCAGACCACCGGCCTCACGTACCTCAGGTGACAGCTTGATATCGGTACCACGACCGGCCATGTTGGTGGCTATGGTAACTATACTCTTCTGACCAGCCTTGGCTACGATATCGGCCTCCTTCTGGTGCAGTTTGGCATTCAGTACGTTGTGCTCTATCTTACGCATGGTAAGCATACGGCTCAGCTGCTCGCTTATCTCGACCGATGTGGTACCTACCAGTACAGGACGGCCCTCGCCTACCAGTTTTACTATCTCCTCAATTACAGCCTTGTACTTTTCGCGCTTGGTCTTGTATATGCGGTCGTTCTGGTCAATACGAGCAATGGGCTTGTTGGTGGGGATAACCACAACATCCAGCTTATAGATATCCCAGAACTCACCTGCCTCCGTCTCAGCGGTACCGGTCATACCGGCCAGCTTATGATACATACGGAAGTAGTTCTGCAGAGTGATGGTGGCGAATGTCTGGGTGGCTGCCTCAATGTTCACGCGCTCCTTGGCCTCGACAGCCTGATGCAGACCGTCAGACCAGCGGCGTCCCTCCATGACACGACCAGTCTGCTCGTCAACGATCTTGACCTTGCCGTCCTCAGTCACGATGTAGTCCACATCACGCTCGAACATGCAGTAGGCCTTGAGCAGCTGGTTGATGGTATGTATACGCTCGCTCTTTACGGCAAAGTTGGTAAGCAGCTCGTCTTTCTTGGCCAGACGCTCCTCCTGGGTCAGGTCCTTCTCATTCTCAAGTTCGGAGAGCTGTGAAGCTATGTCAGGAAGTACAAAGAACTCAGGATCCTGGTTGGTACCGCTTATGAGCTCCACGCCCTTATCGGTCAGGTCCACGCTGTTCAGTTTCTCGTCAATCACAAAGTAGAGGGGCTCCACAGCCTCAGGCATACGCTTGTTCTGCTGCTCCATGTAGATCTCCTCGGTCTTCTGCAGGCCGACCTTGATACCCGGCTCACTCAGGAACTTGATAAGAGCCTTATTCTTGGGCAGGGCCTTGAAACTGCGGAACAATGAGAGGAATCCCTCTGCCACCTCATCCTGGTTGTCCGATGTCACCTTCTTGCGTGCATCGGCCAGATACTGGGTAGCCAGGCGTTTCTGTGCCTCGAACAGCTGCTCAACCTGCGGGCGGAGCTGCTCGAACTGCTGATCCTCACCTTTGGGTACAGGACCCGATATAATAAGAGGTGTACGTGCGTCATCAATCAGCACGGAGTCAACCTCATCGACGATTGCATAATTATGACCGCGCTGAACAAGTTCGCTCGGATGTCCTGCCATATTGTCACGGAGGTAGTCAAAACCGAACTCGTTGTTGGTACCGAATGTGATATCGGCGCGGTAGGCCTTGCGGCGTGCCTCGGAGTTGGGCTGATGCTTGTCTATGCAGTCTACTGACAGGCCGTGGAACATATAGAGCGGACCCATCCATTCGGCATCACGCTTGGCCAGGTAGTCGTTCACTGTAACCACATGTACACCGTTGCCGGTCAATGCGTTAAGGAACACAGGAAGGGTAGCTACAAGTGTCTTACCCTCACCGGTTGCCATCTCGGCGATTCTGCCTTTATGCAGCACTACGCCACCGAACAGCTGAACATCATAATGAATCATGTTCCATATGGTGTCATTGCCTCCGGCTACCCAATGATGCTGCCAGAGTGCCTTGTCACCCTCTATGACCACAAAGTCATGCTGGGCTGCCAGGTCACGGTCAAAATCGGTCGCGGTAACCTCAACCTGCTCGTTCTCAGCAAAACGGCGGGCAGTCTCCTTTACGATGGCGAACACATCGGGAAGGACATCGTCAAGAACCACCTCATAGCGGTCCATGATCTCCTTCTCCAGTTTATCTATCTGGTTGAACAGAGGCTCGCGGTCCTCCAGTTCAGTCTTTTCAACCTTAGCCTTAAGCTCCTCAAGACGTGTCCTTTCAGGTATAACAAAGTCTTTGATTTTCTGCTTTATAGCTTGAGTGGCAGCACGCAGCTCGTCATTCGAGACTTTCTCATATTTGGGGTATGCAGCCTTGATTTTCTCAACCCATGGCTGGATCTCCTTTATATCTCGGGTCTGCTTGTTACCGAAAAGCTTTCCAATAAATTCATTAAAACCCATTATGTGGTATCTGTTTTTAAGTTACTACTATTGAGGCAATCGCAAAAACCGTGCCGAAATGCAAAGGTAGCATTTTTTGAGTAATCACAATTTTAAAAGTGCACTAATTCAGAACAGTCGGAAGTAATGGATTCAGGAGACGACGTTCCGAGGCTATTCCGTACCCCTACTGACCCTAAACGTCGAACGCCTCCTTTTTAGTCCCCTTCGGGGCCTAACAGTCGTTAAACGAAACGCCGTTTTTAACGGGATCCTCCAGGGCACTCCACTTACGCCTCTCCACTGACGCTCCTGAATCCATTACTCCCGACTGTTTGAAAATAGCCTCCAGTCTACATATTTTGCAGAAAATTGTTTTGTTCTATATATAAAATAGGTATCTTTGCGGTCACAAAAAACGAGAGCATGTATAATCTGTCAATCCTATCCTTTATTATTGACGTGGTGGTCATTAGACCGTTGCGTTAAGGGAGAGGCTACCTGACATTTTGCATACAGGCCCTTCTCCCTACGGGAGAGGGGTTTTTGATTGATAATAAGCACATATAGACAGGATATGAGAATTCCACTTAGAAGTGACCAGTGTACAGTAGGACGCCGCATGGCCGGTGCCCGTGCCCTTTGGGTCGCCAACGGCATGAAAAAGGAGCAGATGGGTAAGCCCATCATTGCAATCGCCAACTCATTCACACAGTTTGTACCCGGTCACACGCATCTTCATGAGGCCGGACAGATAATCAAGAAGGAGATTGAACGCCTGGGCTGCTTTGCCGCAGAGTTCAACACCATAGCCATTGATGACGGCATTGCCATGGGTCATGACGGAATGCTCTACTCACTGCCCTCACGTGACATCATAGCCGACAGCGTTGAGTACATGGTTAACGCCCACAAGGCCGATGCGCTGGTATGCATAAGCAACTGCGACAAGATCACTCCGGGTATGCTTATGGCCACGATGCGTCTGAATATCCCCACCGTATTCGTAAGCGGCGGCCCCATGGAGGCCGGTGAGCTGAACGGTGTGCATCTGGATCTCATAGACACCATGATCAAGTCTGGCGACGAGACTGTTTCGGACAATGAGGTTGCCGCCATTGAGCGTACAGCATGTCCGGGTTGCGGTTGCTGCTCCGGTATGTTCACCGCCAACTCAATGAACTGCCTGACCGAGGCTCTGGGTATGTCACTTCCCGGCAACGGCACCATCTTAGCTACGCACAAGAACCGCATCCAGCTTATGAAGGATGCCGCAGCGCTCATAGTCAGGAACGCCCTCAAGTACTATGAGGAGGGTGACGAGAGCGTACTGCCCCGCAGCATAGCACAGAAAAAGAACTTTGAGAACGCCATGAACCTGGATATAGCCATGGGCGGCTCAACAAATACCATCCTGCACCTTCTGGCCGTAGCATATGAGGCCGGCGTTGACTTCAAGATGGACGATATAGACCGTCTGTCACGCCACGTGCCCTGCCTGTGCAAGGTGGCCCCCAACACCCAGAAGTATCACGTTCAGGATGTAGGCCGCGCCGGCGGTGTACTCAATATCCTGGGTGAGCTGGCCAAGGGTGGTCTGCTCCATACCGATGCCAAGAGCGTGACCGGTTACACCTACGGTGAGCTGATTGACAAATACAGCATTCTCAAGGATAACATTGATCCTGAGGCAAAGCGTATATATACTACCGCTCCGGCTAACAAGTTCAACATTGAGCTCGGCTCACAGGAGAGCACATACAAGGAGCTGGATACAGACCGCGCAAACGGTTGCATACGTGACCTGCAGCACGCCTATTCCAAGGACGGCGGTCTGGCTATCCTCAAGGGAAACATTGCTGTCGACGGCTGCGTGGTAAAGACCGCTGGCGTAGACGAGAGCATTTGGAAGTTCTCAGGTCCCGCCAAGGTATTCGACTCACAGGAGGATGCCGTTGAGGGTATTCTTGGAGGTAAGGTCGTAGCCGGTGATGTGGTTGTCATCACACACGAGGGTCCCAAGGGCGGCCCCGGCATGCAGGAGATGCTCTACCCCACATCGTACATCAAGTCACGCCATCTGGGCAAGGCTTGCGCACTGATCACCGACGGCCGTTTCAGCGGCGGCACATCGGGCCTGAGCATCGGACATATATCACCCGAGGCAGCCAACGGCGGCGCCATAGGTAAGGTAGTTGACGGTGACATTATTGAAATAGATATTCCCGCACGCTCCATCAACGTACGTCTTTCGGATGCAGAACTTGAGGCACGCCCCATGCGTCCGCTTACCCGCAAGCGCGTCGTTGCCAAGAGCCTCAAGGCTTACGCCAACATGGTAAGTTCAGCCGATAAGGGAGGTGTGAGAATAATTGACTGAGAAGATTATGAGTAATATGATATCAGGAGCTGAGGCGATGCTTCAGGCATTGCTGGCCGAGGGGGTTGACACCGTTTTCGCCTACCCCGGCGGCTCAATAATTAAGGTGTATGACGCCCTTTATGACCATCAGACTGACCTGCGTCAGATTCTTGTACGTCACGAGCAGGGTGCAGCCCATGCCGCACAGGGGTATGCCCGCGTATCGGGCCGTACGGGTGTAGCCATAGTTACCAGTGGTCCCGGTGCCACCAACACCATCACAGGTATCAGCGACGCCATGCTTGACAGCACGCCCATCGTGGTAATTGCCGGTCAGGTAAGCACCGATGCCCTGGGTACCGATGCCTTCCAGGAGATTGACCTGGTCGGTGTTACCCAGCCTATCACCAAGTGGAGCTACCAGATCCGCCGTGCCGAGGATATTGCCTGGGCTGTTGCCCGCGCATTCTACATAGCAGGCACCGGCCGTCCGGGTCCCGTAGTACTTGACTTTACCAAGACAGCACAGGTAGCCAAGATTGACTTCAAGCCTGCCAAGATAGACTATGTACGCAGCTACATACCCGCCCCCGATCCCATAGAGGAGCAGATCAATGATGCCGTACGTCTTATTGACAGCGCCCGCAAGCCTCTCGTACTGGTAGGACACGGCGTTGAGCTGGGTCATGCCGAGAAGGAACTGGCCGAGTTCATTGAGAAGGGTGACCTGCCCGCAGCACGCACGCTGCTGGGTCTGGCCGCACTGCCCACCGAGCATCCGCTCAACATGGGTATGCTCGGCATGCACGGAAACCTGGCTCCTAACGTAAAGACAAACGAATGTGACGTTCTCATTGCCGTCGGCATGCGATTCGATGACCGCGTAACCGGCACTCTGAACACCTATGCCAAGCAGGCCAAGATTATTCACCTGGACATAGACAAGTCTGAGTTCGGCAAGAACGTAAAGCCAGATGTCACCGTACTTGGCGACTGCCGCCAGACCCTCAGACTCATTACCGAGCGCATGGCCAAGGCCAGCCACACCGAGTGGATTGAGAGTTTCAAGCCCCTTGGCAAGGAGGAGTATGACAAGGTTATAAAGGAGGCTGTACATCCGGAGAGCGGCCCCATCAGGATGGGTGAGGTTGTCACTGCCGTAAGCGACGCCGCCCCCCACAATGCCGTTCTTGTAAATGACGTAGGTCTGAACCAGATGTTCTCATCACGATATTTCAAGTACCGTTCACCGCGCAGCATCGTCACTTCAGGCGGTCTGGGCACCATGGGATTCTGTATGCCGGCTGCCATAGGAGCATCATTCGGAGCACCCGAGCGTATGATCCTGGCATTCTTCGGCGACGGCGGATTCCAGATGAACATACAGGAGCTGGGTACCATCATGCAGACACAGGCACCTGTCAAGATGATCCTCATGAACAATACCTATCTGGGCAATGTACGTCAGTGGCAGCAGATGATGTTCAACAGCCGCTACTCCTGCACGCATATGATGAACCCCGATTACAGCAAGGTTGCATCGGCCTACGGAATACCTTATATACTGGTTACGGAACGTGAGCAGCTCAAGGATGCCGTAGAGCAGATGATTGCTGCCAAGGGGCCGTTCCTGCTTGAGGTTGCGGTTGAGAAAGAGGAGAATGTAATGCCTATGATCAAGCCGGGCAACTCGGTTGATGAAATGATTTTCTCAATTTAATTATTATGGAGAACGAGAAAAGATTATACACGCTGATAGTGCATTCGGAGAATATTGCAGGTATCCTGAACCAGGTTACCGCAGTGTTCACACGCCGTCAGGTGAACATTGAGAGCCTGAATGTATCGGCCTCATCGATTCCCGGTATACACCGTTATACCATCACCGCCCTGACCGATAAGGAGACTATCGTAAAGATAGCCGGTCAGATCGAGAAGAAGGTTGACGTACTGCAGTGCCAATGCTATACCGACAGTGAGATATTCATGCAGGAGGTTGCCCTCTACAAGGTCATCACCAGCGTGCTCACCGGCAATCCGGAGATATCGGCCATAATACGCAAATACGGCGCCAAGCTGATTGAGGTAAACCCCACCTTCGCGGTAATCGAGAAGACAGGACATACCGATGACATCACGGCACTCAACCGCGAACTCACCGCTCAGGGAGCAGTGCTCCAGTTCGTGAGCTCAGGCCGTATAGCCATCACACGCGCCCGAATAGAGCACGTAAACGAATACCTGGACAAGATGGAGGCCAGGTACGGAAAAAAGTAAATACTTTAACTTCATAAACAACACAGAACTATGAAAATGAATTTTGGAGGTGTCATAGAAGAGGTTATGACACGTGAGGAGTTCCCGCTGGAGAAAGCCCGCGAGATACTCAAGAATGAGACAATCGCAGTTATCGGTTACGGTGTTCAGGGTCCCGGTCAGGCTTGCAACCTGCGTGACAACGGTTTCAACGTAATCGTTGGCCAGCGTCAGGGCAAGACCTATGAGAAGGCTGTTGCCGACGGTTGGGTTCCCGGCAAGACTCTTTTCTCTATCGAGGAGGCTGCCCAGAAGGGTACAATCATCTGCATGCTTCTGTCTGATGCAGCTCAGATGCAGCAGTGGCCCAACATCAAGCCTTACCTTACTGCAGGCAAGACTCTCTACTTCTCACACGGATTCGCTATTACCTGGAATGACCGCACCGGCGTTGTTCCTCCCAAGGATATCGATGTTATCATGGTTGCTCCTAAGGGTTCAGGTACATCTCTGCGTACCATGTTCCTTGAGGGTCGTGGCCTGAACAGCTCATACGCTGTATATCAGGATGCATCAGGCAAGGCTCTTGAGAAGGTTCTCGCCTTCGGTATCGGTATCGGTTCAGGTTATCTGTTTGAGACCACATTCATCCGCGAGGCTACATCTGACCTTACCGGTGAGCGCGGTTCACTGATGGGTGCCATCCAGGGTCTGCTCCTGGCTCAGTATGAGGTTCTCCGTGAGAACGGTCACACTCCCTCTGAGGCATTCAACGAGACCGTTGAGGAGCTCACTCAGTCACTCATGCCTCTGTTCGCTCAGAAGGGTATGGACTGGATGTACGCTAACTGCTCAACCACAGCTCAGCGCGGTGCTCTTGACTGGATGGGCCCGTTCCACGATGCAATCAAGCCCGTTGTACAGAAGCTCTATGCTAGCGTAAAGTGCGGTAACGAGGCTCAGATCTCTATCGACAGCAACTCAAAGCCCGGCTACCGTGAGGGTCTTGAGAAAGAGCTGGCTGCTCTGCGCGACAGCGAGATGTGGCAGACCGGTGCTGTTGTTCGCAAGCTCCGCCCTGAAAACAATTGAAAATTGAGAATTGAGAATTACCATCCGGTGCGTACCGGGTAATTCCAATTCTCAATAACCAAGTAAAAAAGAAAGCCTCGCAATTTTGCGAGGCTTTCTTAATTCTCAATTCTCAATTCAAAATTCTCAATTTAGAAAACTTTGTAGCGGTTATCAACGATCTTAGCCTCAAAGAAGAGAGTCTCAAGAACCTGCTGCGGGATAGTGGTTGTTGAGATTGTCTGCAGACGCAGCTTCTCAGAGCTCTCGTCAAACTCAGCGTTAACCTCATCATCAGAGATCTTTGTTGCAACGAATGCGCAATTCTCACCCTTGACAGGAGCGGTAAGAACGCCCTTCTCAAGATTAAGCACGCTGGGACCGAGCAGCTTCTCATTAGCCATCATTGAAGCGATGTAAGCTGTGTTATTGAAGTTAACGAACTGTACGGTATCGATATTAGCCTCGGGCAGAGCCTTGATCTCATCGATGGAAAGACCGGCCATCTTGCTCTTGAGTACATCGAACTTCTTGTTGTTGAGAGCCTTCAGAGAGAGTACCTGAGCGGCATCCTCGATTGAGCGGTAACCGCGGGGATGTATCTTGCTTACGGCAACTACCAGCAGGTGGTCGTTGTTGGAACCAACCTCGAAGATACGTGAAATCTCACCCTCCTCGGCATCAAAGGCCCAACGCAGAGCCTCGTGTGACCTGCCTACACCGCCGATGTTGTAGTTGTAGTTCTCAACACCGGGGTTGTAGAGAAGACGGAAGTCTGTCTCGTCAACATTCTGCTGAAGCTCCTCGATGGTAGAGTTCGATGCGATGAACTGGCTCAGCTTGTCATATGCGGCATTGCTTGTCTCCTCGCTGAACTCAGCGGGACGCTTGATGATAGCAATGTCATACTTCTTGAGAGGAGTCTTGGTATCGAGCACCTTGATAATGAGGTTTGCACCGGCTACCTGTACCATACCAACCTCACCCTTCTTAAGGCTGTTGATCTTGTTGATGAAGGCAGCGTTGTCACCAGTGATTGTAGCAACCTCATAGCTGTCTGATGCCAGCCAGCTCTCAGTAGCAGTCTGGTTGTAGCTGGCTGCGATGGCACTGAAATCAGCACCTCTCTTGGAAGCGGCGGTCAGGATGCTGTCGGCACGCTTGTCAGCGGCAGCCTGGTCAGCCTCAACGATAACCTGAATCATAGAGTACTGAACTGAGTCATAACCATTGGCTGTGCCCAGAACCCTGAAGGTGTTGTATGTATCGTCATCGGCGCAGTAGTAGGGGCCGAATACTCCAAAGCTGTTGATTGAGTCAAGTCTCTCGACTACATCCTCGGGAAGGTTCTTGGCAGAGGTGGGAACCTCGCTGTAAGCATACTCGGAACCTGCACGACGAACGAATGAACCAAAGTCATCAGTGAGTTCCTCAAGCTGTGTGGTTGCCTCGTTGATCTCAGCAAGAGTAGCCTGACGGTCTGCTGCGCTGGGCTCGATCAGATAGTCGATGTAGTAGATGTCGCGGTTCTCAGAATATGTGTAGAGAGCCTCCTTGTATTCGTTGTAAGCCTTCTTGATATCAGCGCTCTGTACGTTAGCCTCGGCATCGGATACTGACAGGTAAGGCAGTGAAGCCATCAGCACGTCAGCTCTGCGGATGCGGTTGTCGAATGACATCTTGGCCGATACGGGATTTGATATCAGAGAGCTCTTGAGCAGAGCCATGTACTTGGTGTAGAGAAGACCTGACTTGATGTCGTTCTCAACAAAGAGCCAGAACCTGTAGAGTCTGGTGTAGTAGTCGTAAACCTCAACGCCAAGGTCATCGGCGGTTGTAGCCTTGTATGTTGCAAGGAAATCTTTGAGAAGGTCTGAGTCAAACTCACCGTTCTCGTTGCTGAACGGAGTGTTGGCAAGTACGGGATCTGTACCACGCTCGATAACCTCTCTAACCTCAGCATCAGTAACTGTCAGGCCAAGGGCTGCAGCCTCGTTGTTGAGAATCTTGTTGCGGACGATGATTGCCCAAACCTCATCTCTTACGGCAGCTGACTGCTCCTCTGTGAGATCGTTCATACCATACTGGAACTTTACAACCTCGGTATAGTTCTCAACCTCCTTCTGGAAGTCCATTGCAGTGATATCATCACCTGCGATATTACCTACATACTGGACGCCCTGGGTAGGACGGATAATCTTCCATGCGTCACCGAGAATAAAGGCCAGCATAGCAAGGCCGATAACGATAAGAAGCAGGGGACCTTTGCTTCTGATGTTCTGTAATGTTGCCATTTTTAGTTATTGTTTTTTTATTGTTTTTATCGTCAAATCCACGCTCTAGGCGTAAAAAGCGCCCAAAATTACTAAAAAATGTTCTTTTATGCCAATTCCCCACCTTATTTATGAGGAAAGATTCAATTTTTCCGGACAGGGCTCAGTCAGACGTCTTTTTCGGTCAGTTCCACCAGTTCGATTTTGGTCTCACCCTTCTTGAGAATCCTCAGTACGTAAGGCCCTACCTCAATCTTCTCGTTAACCTTGGGGAACCCTTTGGCCTTACTCAGGATAAGGCCTCCTATGGTCATATAATCATCGGATTCAGGTATATCCAGCCCGAACATCCTGTTCACACGGTCTATCTCCATACGACCTGACAGCAGGTAGCCGTCATCGGTCTTCTGGGCAATGAGGTTCATTACGTCATGCTCGTCCTCAATCTCACCCAGGATCTCCTCGATAATATCCTCGAGCGACACGATTCCGGCTGTTCCGCCAAACTCGTCGACCACCACCGCGATACTTTTCTTGCGCGCCAGCAGCTGTTTCATAAGTTTCTGTGCAGCAAGGGTCTCCGGAACAAACGGCATGGTCTGGATATGGTCGCTCCAGTCATCCTTGTATCGGAACAGTTCCGATGAGTGGATATAGCCTATGATATGGTCCATATCCTCATTGTAGATCAGAATCTTGGAATATCCGGTCTCAATGAAACGCTCCCTGAGGTCATTCCATGACACCCCCTTCTCCACCGCACATATCTCGTTTCGGGGCACCATGCAATCACGTATCTTTACATTCGAGAAGTCAAGCACGTTCTGGAATATCTGCACCTCGGAGTCAGGCTGGTCGTCATCCTGCGACCCGTTCAGTCCCGACTGCACGAAATAGTCCAGGTCTACCTTGGAGAATGCCTTGGCCGTGCGCTCCTTGTCTATCCTTACGCCCATCATCCTGAGCAGTATCTTGGAGAGCCAGGTGGTAAAGGCCGATATAGGATAGAGTATGATGTATATCAGGTAGAGCGGGAAAGCAAAGAAGTTCAACTTGCCGTTGGGGTTGGAACGGAACAGGGTCTTGGGCACGAACTCGCCTACGACTATCACTATGGCTGTCGATACGAAAGTCTCCAATACTATGAGCAGGAAACTGTTCGATATGAACCCCGCGGGCAACATCATCTCAATAAGATGAGCCATCATGGTACTGTACAGCACCAGGGCTATGTTATTGCCCACCAGCATGGTGGAGAGATAGAGGTTGGGGTTACGGAAGAAAAGCCCCAAAAGACGTGAGCTGAAAGTACGGCGCTCCGCATCCATCTCAAAGCGGAGCCTGTCGGCCGACACGAATGCGATCTCAAGTCCCGAAAAAAGCGCTGAGAAAAACAGCGACACCAGCATTATGACAAGAGTGTGCGTCATTCTGTCTCAGTGACAGGAAATACGCCCTCCGTCTTGCGGATGGAGTACTCCGTCAGATGGTTGTTTGACTCGAAACCGTGCCCCACGATTATCTGTTTGTCCTGTTTGATACGTATGAGGCTGTCGGAATACATACGGTTGGTAAGGTTGTTGATATACAGCTCCTGGGTATCGAACTCCTCATTATTGATGTTCTCGGCATGGACATTATACCTCAGGCGCCACAACTTGTCGCGGTTCATGTAATATGCAGTATCGGCCCTTAAAGTGGACTCCGGCTGCATAAGGGAATCCAGGATCTCCAGATAGACGCCCTGCTCCATGCTGTAGAAAGGAGGTTCCATCTTGTCAAAGACTTTCCACTCCTCGGCCACCACATGATAGCGCACGATGCCGTTCTCGGAGATCAACATATCAACGCCACGGGTAGTCATGACCGATGTGGAGTCCCTGTTCAGGATAGGGGCACCCAACTGTTTGTCCTTTTTTCCGCAGGACAAGCAGAAAAACGACGAGACAACCGCCATGATGACGGTTGCCAGGTACGTTTTGTATCTCATCGGTTGTGAACCGGTGGTATGTATCATTATCTGATTGTGACTGTTTCGTTGATCCAGCCCTTGATCTCTACTGTATCGCCAGCCTTCTTGCCGAGCATGAACAGGTCTTCAATCTGCGGGGTCTGCTCCTTATACTGTCTGATCAGGTTGTTGGCTCTGTCAGCAACAGAAGGATCGACCTTCTTGGCCTGCTCCAGCTTGTCGATTACGGCAAAGTATGAGCAACGGTTCAGGGCGGGCTCTGAAGTCCACTGGTAGTTGGCTGCGTAGAGCAGTGCCAGGATGATATAGGCATCACCTCTCTTGGGGTTGTTGGCAAGGCACTTCTGAACACATGAACGGCTGCTGTCGTACTTATCCTTTGAGTAGTAGTAAGAAGCCATTATGTAGTAGATATCAGCAATATCCTCCTTGTCCTGGTCAAGCTCGATAGCCTGGTTGAAGTACTCCATAGCCTTATCCAGGTCACCACGCTGGTTGTAGTAAAGCTTACCAAGGCTCTTGGCGGTCTTTACTGTAGGAGCGATGGCGTTGGCATACTCGGCTGCCTTGAAGTAAGCGTCGCTGCCTGTGCAGTCAAAGATTGTCATCAGTGTCACGATCTTGTTGAGGAAATCCAGATTCTCCTTCTGCTCCTCAATCTTGGGACCGTATATGCTCTGAAGGGTCTCGCAGTCAGCTGCACCGCTGTTGGTGAAGTGCTGGTCGATTCTGTCCTTGGTCTTGATGGCGTTCTCCTTGATCTTCTCGTTGGTGCAGTTTGCAATGAACTCGTCGATATAGGTAGCGCAGTTTACATAGTCCTGCAGCAGAGCGTCACGATACTCGGTGTTATCCTTCTTGTTCTGGTAACGCTGGGCTGAAACCCTCATAAGGTCATCAAGGACATAATAGTTGGTCTCACCCTTGGTCATCTCAACGGCCTTGCTCAGGAGCTCGTAAGCTCTGGCAACAGAAACCCTGGGGTTGTAGCTCAGATAGCTGTGACCGTACTGGCCCCAGATCTCACCCTCAGAGGTCTTGGTCTGTGAACGTGCGTTCAGCTTATCCAGATACTTGAGACGCTGCTCGTAAACCTTGAACAACTCCTCGGAATACTGAGCCATCTTATCGTTATCCTTGTCAGTCTTAGCCTGATTATACATGGACTGCATGATCTTGACACCGTCGGTGTAGAGGTATGCAGTTGAGAGGGGAGCATCATGGAAAACCTGCTTCCAACCCTGTTCGTAAGCATCCTTGTAATTTTCGGTCTTGACAAATTCCCTGTAGATACTGATAGCTCTGAGAGCCTCAATACTATCCTGTCCCTGACCATAGCGAGAACCATCCTCAAAGCCTTTCTGTGCAAAAGCGCCCGTGGCTGTGATGAGCGCAAGGGCAATCATTCCAAATTTTTTCATATCATTCATAAGTTTAATTCTCAGTATTAAGATAGTAAAAACAGCTGTTTGGTTAAATCCTAGTCAACCATCAGCTTCATAAACCAGCGTTCCATAAAGGTCACGCTCAGGTTTAATCTTATGTAGTTTTCAGTTATCATTCCTTTCTCCATGGGCTGTACCCTTACATACTCACCCGATACATTCAGATATGAACGGCTGCTGTATGAAGAGGTGATCGGAGTAGAGAATCCGGCACTTACTCCGAACTGCATGGGGCCCCTCTTGTCACCCACCTTAAAATAGGGCTGGGCGAAATTGACACCCACCTGGTAAGAGGTACGCTTGAACAGGTTAGTGCTCTTCTCATCCGACAGCAGCATGAATCCGGCCGATGCCGACAGACGGTCACTTCCGTTCTTCTGTCCAAAGAAGTCAGCCTTGGACCATGTCTGGTACGAGAGGTCGGCACCGATCATACGGTTTTTCCACTGATAGGTGAATCCGGCCGTGATGAGCTCCGGCATGGAGAAGGCGTTCTCAATCCTTACGGTATCGGTCGTGGAATGGATATCGGTCACATAGGACTCCGACTCCAACTTGCCGGCAGGTGAGAA
>JBGURN010000094.1:0-17867 GCA_045131955.1 Bacteroidaceae bacterium | reverse complement strand
CACGTTGACCAGATTGTTGGCGGTGAGTATGGTGGCAAGCAGACGCTCGGAGTCTGAAAGGAGCGACGCAGCCTTGCGGTGACGGTAGGAATCCTCATCGGATATGGACTTGAGTTCCTCGGGCGAGAGGGAGAAAAACGATGTCTCAGAGGCCGATACGAACCCTGAAAGAACCAAAAGAAGCAGGGCCGTCACCATTGCGATGACGGACCCCGCTGTAGGAGCATTGAAACTGACAGCCTCATGGGCCGCAGTCAATGTAGTGATTATTAGACCAGTTTCTATAATGCAGTTACTTTAAGTCAGAATGGAATGTCGGGGTTTCCGGATTCCGGTGCAGGAGCCGATGCGGGAGCCGGCTGGGCATCCTGCTTGGCCTGTCTTGATGAAAGCATCTCCATGGTATCCACAAAGATTTCGGTAACATAACGCTTTACACCGTTCTGGTCATCGTAACTGCGGTTACGGATGGAGCCTTCGATGTAGAGCTTGTCTCCTTTGTGAACGTATTTTTCAACGGTCTCGGCCAAACCTCTCCAGAATACGAGGTTGTGCCATTCAGTACGGTCGGGCACCTGTGTGCCGTTCTGAGCAGTGTAGCCACGTTCAGTCGTGGCAAGGGTAAGATTAGCTACGCAAACATGGTTATCCAGATATCTCACATCCGGATCCTTACCCACATTACCAATTAAAATTACTTTGTTAACTGACATAATAATTAGGTATTATTAAATTTCAGGAGCAAATATAATCACTGACCCAGATGATTCCAAATTAACAGACGTTTTTTTACGTATCGGCCCGCCATGGGATATTTACACATTTTTTTAGAACAAAAAGGGTTGAAATGTTTTACATATCACCAAAAAAGAGCTACATTTGCAACTCGAAAAAGAGAAAGAGACATTTTAGACTTAAATTATTGACAATATGACAAAAGCAGAAGTTGTTAGCGAGATTGCCAAGAAGACCGGTATCGACAAGACCGATGTTCTGGCATGTGTGGAGGGTTTCATGGAAGTCGTAAAGGATTCTCTTGAGAATGATGAGAACGTATACCTGAGAGGTTTCGGCAGCTTCATCACCAAGAAGAGAGCAGCCAAGGCAGCACGCGATATTCTCAAGAATACGACAATCACCGTTCCCGAGCACAAGATTCCCGCCTTCAAACCGGCCAAGACTTTCGCTCAAGCTGTTAGAAAGTAATAGTTAACATAAATATCAACGATTATGCCAAGCGGTAAAAAGAAGAAAAGACATAAGATGTCTACGCACAAGCGTAAAAAAAGACTGAGAAAGAACAGACATAAGAGCAAATAAGCCAGTCTGACAGCAATCTTTTAAAGAACAAACTTGCCGTGAGTTTTATTTCGTCAGGTTTGTTCTTTGCTTTAATAAAAGAACGACCAAACTACAATCACACCCGATGACAAGCGAACTGACAATCAACGTCCAGCCCGACAGCATACAGATAGCCATTACCGAGGATCACAACCTGGTGGAATACCAGAAAGATGCCCAGGAGGTTACCTTTGCAGTCGGAAACCTCTACCTGGGACGTGTCAAGAAACTGATGCCGGGACTCAACGCCTGCTTTGTGGACGTAGGTTCAGAGAAGGAGGCTTTCCTGCACTATCAGGACCTGTCACCTCAGTTCGCATCACTCAAGAAATACGTCAAGCAGGTCCGCGCCAACCGCAAGAAACTCACTCCGTTCAGCAAGGCGCAGTTCGTTCCGTTTGACGAGAAGTCGGGTAATATAAGCACCGCCCTTGAGCAGGGTGACGAGATTATCGTTCAGGTAATCAAGGAGCCCATCTCCACCAAAGGTCCGCGCCTGACCGGCGAGATATCATTTGCCGGCCGTTTTCTGGTACTCATACCTTTTGGCGACAAAGTCTCGGTGTCATCGAAAATCAAGTCAACCGAGGAGCGCGCACGACTCAAACAGCTCATACACAGCATCAAGCCCAAGAACTGCGGCGTAATAGTACGCACCGTAGCAGAGGGCAAGCGCGTGGCCGAGCTGGACAACGAGCTCTCCATCCTTTATCAGCGCTGGGAAGACAGCCTGACCAGAGCCCAGAAAGCGGAGAAGGCCCCCTCACTGATCTTTGAGGAGACAAGCCGCACTATAGCCATACTGCGCGACATGCTCAACTCGTCATACGAGTCCATTCATGTGGATGACGAGAAGACATATCAGGAAATCCGCGACTATGTATCGCTCATTGACCCCGAGAAGACCAAGATCGTAAAGCTTTACAAAGGCGAGTTGCCTATATTCGACAACTTTGCCATAACCAAGCAGATCAAGTCATCATTCGGCCGTATAGTATCATACAAAAGCGGAGCCTACCTTATCATTGAACATACAGAGGCCCTTCATGTGGTCGATGTCAACAGCGGCCACCGTGTCAAGGCCGGCACCCAGGAGGAGAACGCCCTTGAGGTGAACCTTGGAGCTGCCGACGAGCTGGCACGTCAGCTCAGGCTGCGCGATATGGGCGGTATCATAGTAGTAGACTTCATAGATATGGCACTGGCCGAAGACCGCCAGAAGCTCTACGAGCGCATGTGCCAGAACATGGAGCGTGACCGCGCCAAGCACAACATACTGCCTCTGAGCAAGTTCGGTCTTATGCAGATTACCCGTCAGAGAGTACGTCCCGTCATGGACGTTCCTGTTGACGAAGCCTGCCCCTCCTGTTTCGGGACCGGCACCATAAGGCCATCCATACTCTTTACCGACCAGCTCGAGAACAAGATCAGCTGTCTGGTAAGACAGATGAACACCAAGCGTTTCCGCCTGTTCGTTCATCCTTACGTGTACGCGTATATAAACAAGGGACTTTTCCCCATCCGCCTCAAGTGGTCACTCCAGTACGGATTCGGAGTAAAGGTCCTTCCTGACCAGAACCTGCCCTTCCTTTCATACAAGTTCATCGGTCCCTCCGGCGAGGAGATCGACATGAAGGAGGAGCACGAGATTCTCTGACTCTCATCATGACGGGCCGTCCCCGTCATTCATTTTATCCTTACTTTTTTTGACGCCCGCATTAACAAATCTTATGCAGTTGCGTCTAATTATCGGAAACAGTCAAGAAAACAGATGACACCGGAAGTCCTGACAGAAACATTCAAGTCATTGAGCGACGGGCTCTACAGGGTGGCATACTATATTCTTGAATCTGAGAACGATGCACAGGATGCCGTGCAGGACCTGTTCGTGAAGCTCTGGGGCAACCGTGACCAGCTGGATACGGTACTCAACTTCAAGGCATACTGCACCACCCTGATGAAGAACCTCTGTATAGACCGCCTCCGCAAGGAGCAGAGAGTACAGGGAATAGAAGCTGGAACCGACATCATTGAATCCAGACGCGTGGACGAGGACTATGACGCCCGTGAAAAACTTGAAAGGGTGCTGGCCGCAATTGAAAGACTACCCGAACGCCAGCGTGACGTGATGAAGATGTATGTACTGGAGGAGATGTCGTATGATGAGATTGCACAAAAAACTGGAATGACGAATTTGACCTTGAGGGTACTGCTGAGCAATGCCCGCAAGACTTTAAGAAGCCAAATATGAAAAAGTTGGAAGAATTAGAAAGGTTGGACATGCTGGATCTGGAGCGCATAGCGCAGGATCAAAGCATCAAGGTACCGGCTACGCTCAAACATGACATAGCCATTACCGCAAGGGCCCTGGAGATGGCCACCAAGGAGGAAGAGACAAGCGCCACAAACCGCAGGTCGTTCCGTCACAGGATAGCCATGTTCTCATATCCGGCCGCTGCCGTGGCAGTGATAGCCGTGGGACTCACCCTTACGTTTCGAGACATTCCCAAGGACACTTTCGACGATCCCAAGCTGGCCTACACCCAGATGGAGCAGGTATTCGGTTTCATATCCGAGAAGATGAACACCGGCATAGCTATTGCTGACGCAGCCGAGCCGGCATTTGAAAAAACGATAAACGCTTTACAATGAAAAGGATAGCAGTATTAGTAGCAGCATTGTTTCTGCT
The DNA here is from genome assembly GCA_045131955.1 of Bacteroidaceae bacterium. Taxonomy (GTDB): domain Bacteria; phylum Bacteroidota; class Bacteroidia; order Bacteroidales; family Bacteroidaceae; genus Colenecus. The sequence goes on along the minus strand of JBGURN010000094.1, from coordinate 13,837 downwards.
CACAGCCAACGCCTGGTCACAGGATGGCAAGGGAATCTACAACAAGTACTCCGACAACGAGGAGGTAAGCGCAGTCTACATCTCATCGTCCATGTTCAAACTGATAGGCCGCGTGCCCGACATGAACGTGGGTGACGGATCCATGAACCTGGGGCCGCTCATCAAGAGCCTGAACTGCATGTACCTGATAGATTGTGACGATCCGGACGTATCGAGAGAGATCAAGTCCGATGTCAACAAGTTCATCAACAAGTACAAGTTCGACATGCTGATGGAGGTCAAGGACCGCGGCGAGACGGTGAGGATCTACACCACCGGCAACGAAAAGACAGTAACGCAGTTCATCCTGACCGCATCGGAGGAATCGGCATTCACATTCATCTGCCTGGACGGCACAATGAGCCGCGAAGAGCTCGAGAAAGTAATAGCGAAAGCAGCTAAGGAGATGGATTAGAATCAGCGGAGCAGAAGCGTCATACCAACTCTCAGAGGATTTGAATCCGATAAGCGGTTACGGTTGGCAAGCGGCTTCATCCTGACTCCGAACTGCTGCGAAACAGACCAAAGACTGTCATCCCTTTTCACAACATAGGTCCTGTGCTCACGATCGGCACGGGACTTTTTTCTTTCCAGGAATATGAGCGTCCCCACAGGAGGGACGAACTTACGGTCCACCTCATTGAAACGGCGCAACATATTCAGCTGCATACCGTATTCACGTGCTATATCCTTGAGGGTCTCACCCTCACGCAGGCGTACGCAACGCTGACCGTTCACCAGCAGGGGCTGATGAGGCAACTGCCCCGGTTTGAGATTGGTGCTGCCCTTATCATAACGGTCCAGACCGTATCTCTCTATGAGTTCTATGAGTTTGGTGGCGTATGTGGGAGAGGTGGCGTAACCGGCGGCTTTGAGACCCTTGGCCCAACCCTTGTAGTCGTCATGGCGGAGGTTGAACAGGTCGCGGTAACGGGCGCCGTTAACAAGGAACAGGGAATGGTCCTTATATGAGTCCTCCGCATTGGAATAACACCTGAAACACTCCTGACGGGCATCGTCGTCATGATACATCCTGCCGCCTTTCCAGTCAGAGTGGCACTTTATCCCGAAATGGTTATTGCATTTTGTAGCCAGGGAACTGCGTCCCGCATCGGACTCCAGAAGTCCCTGCGCCAGAGTGATGCTGGCCGGTATGCCGTATTTTTTCATCTGGTCAACCGCCATATCACTGTATCGGGCTATATAAGCCGAGTAAGGATCCTTTCCTGAATACTCTTTCGTACCAGTGGCAACAGGCTTTGTCACGGCACATGATGTCAGGGTAAGAACCAGAAGCAGGACGGTGTAACGGATAGCTTTCATCATTACTCGGGTTGGTTACGCGAAGTTAATCCAAATAAGTGACACATATTGGAACAAGCAAGAAAAAAAAGTAACTTAGCAGTCGCGTAACCGACTATCAAAGTATGAAAAAGCTCAGCCGTACAATAAACTGGAGTGTAGTGAGCCAGGACGAACTGGAGAGTGAGGACCTCAAGCTGGTAAATGCCGCAAAGGAGGCCACTGCCGGCAGTTGGTCGCCCTACTCCGGATTCCGCGTGGGTGCTGCTCTCAGACTCGATGACGGCACCGTGGTGACCGGCAGCAATCAGGAGAACGCCGCCTACCCGTCCGGTCTCTGCGCCGAGCGGACCGCGCTGTTCGCCGCAGGACACGCCCACCCCGGCAAGGCTGTCACGGCTCTTGCCATTGCGGCACGTAATGACAATGGGTACACAGCACAGCCCATAACACCGTGCGGAGCGTGCCGTCAGGTGCTGGCAGAGACCGAGCAACGAGGTGGGCGCCCCATCCGTTACATACTTTACGGGACAGAAGGTACCATGATAATCGATGCAGGCACCGACGCCATCCTGCCATTCTGTTTCGGAGCCGACTCAATGAAGTAGTCAGACAGTCCATATCGGTCTGCCACTGTGTCACTGCTATCGGCGTGGCACAATCTTTGTTGTGTATTAGTCTGTATTGTAAGAATATCTGAAATGAGCAAAGGAAACAAACATAAAATGTCAGAAAATTTCAAATCCGAAGAGAAAGAAGAGAAAGAGATTCTGAAAGACGGCGAGCAGCAGGCTGCTGCCGCTCAGGATGAGGTGAAAGAGGAGCAGGAAGCTCCCGCAGAGGAGGAGACCGTAGAGGCTAAACTGGCCAAGAGTGAGGCCGAGAACGCCGAACTCAAGGACCGCGTACTCCGCCAGATGGCCGAGTTCGACAACTACCGCAAGCGCACCATGAAGGAGAAGGCTGAGCTTATCCTGAACGGGAGCGCAGGTGTGGTCACCGATATCCTGCCCGTGATTGACGACCTGGAGAGGGCTATAGCCAACTCATCAAAGTCCGAGGATTACAACGCTCTCAAGGAGGGTGTGGAGCTCATCTACAACAAACTCATGCACATACTGGAGCAGAAAGGCCTGCAGAAGATCAGCCCCAAGAACGAGCCGTTCGACACTGACTTCCACGAGGCCATAGCCATGATACCGGCACCCGACGAGGCATCGAAAGGACTGGTTCTGGACTGCGCCATCGACGGATACAAACTTAACGACAAAGTACTTCGCCACGCCAAGGTGGCCGTTGGAGAATAATACCTGAAACAAATGGCAAAAAGAGATTACTATGAAGTGCTGGAGGTCGCCAAGACCGCTACAGCCGATGAAATAAAGAAGGCTTACCGCAAGAAGGCAATACAGTACCACCCTGACAAGAACCCCGGCGACAAAGAGGCCGAGGAGAAGTTCAAGGAGGCTGCCGAGGCATACAGTGTGCTGAGCGACCCCGACAAGCGCGCCAAGTACGACCAGTTCGGATTTGACGGCCTGAACGGAGCTTCCGGATTTGGCGGAGGCGGCGGATTCAGCGGTGCCGGCATGTCTATGGACGACATATTCTCCATGTTCGGTGACATATTCAGCGGCGGCGGATTCGGAGGTTTCGGAGGATTCGGCGGCAGCCGTACACGCCAGCGCGGAGAACGCAAGTCACGCGGATCCGACCTCAGGGTCAAGGTAGCTCTCACGCTTGAGGAGATCAACACCGGCGTAACCAAGAAGTTCAAGCTCAAGAAACTGGTCCCCTGCCAGCACTGCAAGGGTACCGGAGCCAAAGACGGCACTACTGCAGAGACTTGCCCTGACTGCCACGGTTCGGGTGTGGTAATGCGTACCCAGCAGAGCTTTTTCGGCATGGTACAGACGCAGACCGTATGTCCCCGTTGCGGCGGCGAGGGTAAGATAATCAAGGACCGCTGCCCCCATTGCAGCGGTGACGGCGTAGTCTATGGCGAGGAAATCGTAGAAATCAATATACCGGCCGGCGTATCGGAAGGCATGCAGCTCTCGGTTGAGGGCAAGGGCAATGCCGGAAAACACAACGGCTACAACGGCAACCTGCTGGTTCTGATTGAGGAACTGCCCCACAAGGATCTGGTCCGCGACGAGAACGACCTGGTTTACAACCTGCTGCTCACAGTGCCGCAGGCAGCCATGGGCGGTGCAGTCGAGATACCTACCCTGGACGGAGCCGTCAAGCTCAAGATAGAGCCGGGCACACAACCGGGCAAGATGCTGCGCCTGCGTGGCAAAGGTCTTCCGGAGGTGAACAGCAGCCGTCGCGGCGACATGATAGTGAATGTAAGTGTTTATATCCCCGAAACACTTTCCAAGGAGGAGAAGCAGGCCATGGAGAAATTCCAGACATCGGACCATTTCCAGCCCACTCCGTCCGTCAAGGAAAAACTGTTCCGCAAATTCCGTAGCTATTTTGACTGATGACTTATCAGGAAGCAGTAGAGTATCTCTACACACAGACACCCCTTTTCCAGAATGTAGGCCAGGAGGCTTACAAGGAGGGCCTTTACAACACAGTGACGATTGACCGCCGACTGGGTTGCCCTCATAAACTTTACAAGACCATACACGTAGCCGGCACCAACGGCAAGGGCAGCGTATCGCACACCCTGGCCGCCATCCTGCAGGCATCGGGCCTTAAGACAGGCCTTTATACATCACCCCACCTGACCGACTTCCGTGAGCGTATAAGAGTGAACGGAAAGCCTGTCAGCCCACAGTTCGTGGTATCATTCATTGAGAAGAACCGCGAATTCCTGGAGCCGCTGCACCCGTCATTCTTTGAGGTGACCACGGCCATGGCATTCAGCTGGTTCGCCGAGCAGGAGGTCGACGTAGCCGTGATCGAGACCGGACTGGGCGGAAGGCTGGACTGCACCAACATCATAACCCCGGTGCTCTCTGTAATAACCAACATAGGATTCGACCACATGAAGTTCCTGGGTGACACTCTCTCCGGGATAGCGTTTGAGAAGGCCGGAATCATAAAGAAAAACGTACCTGTAATTATCGGCGAGGATCAGCCCGAGACACGCACCGTGTTTGAGCGCAAGGCCGAGGAGATGGGCACAAAGATCATATTCGCGCAGGATAATTGTAAGATTATTTCGCATAAATACTTCAATCCGTCCAAGGTGGTTTACGAGACCGCTGCCCTGCCCGCCCTTGAAAGCGGACTTGCCGGACTCTGCCAGGAGAAGAATGCCAATACCATACTGACAGCAGTTGACGAACTGGTACGCAAAAGGTTCAACATACCCGAGGCTGCCATCAGGAAAGGATTCAAGGATGTCTGCCGCATGACAGGATTGCGCGGACGCTGGCAGATCGTAGGCAGGAAACCTGACATTATCTGCGATACCGGCCACAACAGCCACGGTCTCAAGTATATAGCACAGCACCTGGAGGAGCTCTCATCAAAGCCCGGGTTCGGCCAGTTGCGCATAGTCATGGGCATGGTCAATGACAAGGATGTGACCGATGTCCTGGCACTTATGCCGCGTAACGCCAAGTACTATTTCACCCAGGCATCGGTCAAGAGAGCGCTTGAGGCATCGGCCCTCAAGGAGCTGGCCAAAGAGGCCGGACTGACAGGACGCATATACTCCACAGTACCTCTGGCAGTGGCTGCGGCACAGCGTGAGGCAGCCCCCGAGGACCTGATTTTTGTAGGAGGCAGCACGTTCGTGGTTGCCGACCTCCTTTCCATGCCGGATTTCTTTATCCAGGGCTGATTTTTTTCAGGCAATCGCTTGGATTGGTATCTGAAATTGGCTTAATTTGCGTGTTTTATTTTTAATAACCAATTAAGCCAATCATATCAATATGAGCGATTACTTCGTCAAAGACAATCTGGCCGGTCTCAAGAGAGAGGATTTCCAGGCCACAGTCCAGGGTAAAAAAACAGATCTTTACATACTCAAGAACAAGAAAGGCAGCGAGATAGCCATCACCAACTATGCAGGTGCGCTCCTGGCAGTGATGATGCCGGACCGCAACGGCAAGATGGAGAGCGTAGTCTGGGGCCACGACAGCCTCAAGCACGTGATGGAGAGTGAGGAGACTTACCTGAGCGTCCTGATAGGACGTTACGGAAACCGTATAGCAAACGGCAAATTCACCCTCGACGGCAAGCAGTACACTCTTGCCATCAACAACGACCCCAACAGCCTTCACGGAGGTCCCACAGGTTTCCACAAGCGTGTGTTCGATGCCGAGCAGACCGATGCCTGCACACTCAACCTGCACTACCTGTGCAAGGACGGTGAGGAGGGATTCCCCGGCAATCTGGATGTAAACGTGACCTACCGTCTGACCGATGACAACGAGCTCGTTATCGAATATGAGGCTACCACTGACAAGAAGACTGTAGTTTGCCTGACCAACCACGCATACTTTACACTGAACGGCATGAAGAAGAACCCTCTCACGGTTCTGGATTATGACATGATGATCAATGCCGATCACTATATCCCCATTGACAATACCGCAATACCCCTTGGTACCATTGACAAGGTTGAGGGTACATCATTCGATTTCCGCACTCCGCACAAGGTTGGAGAACGCATCGAGAAGGGTGAGCAGACCAAAAACGGCAACGGTTACGACCACTGCTGGGTACTCAACAAGCGCGAGCCGGGCGAGCTGAGCCTGGCCGTCAAGTGCTCAGACCCCGCAAGCGGCCGCACATTGGAGTGCTGGACCACCGAACCCGGTGTACAGTGCTATACCGGCAACTACTGCAGCGGCAGCACCTGCGCCCACGGCTCAACACTGCCCAAGCGCTGCGCCATCTGCTTTGAGGCCGAGCATTTCCCCGACAGCCCCAACAACCCCTACTTCCCGACCACAGTGCTGAATCCGGGAGAGGTATATTCACAGACCACTATTTATCGTTTCGGAGCGGAATAAGCCCTTATGGACACGACCACTCTGAGAAACAGGTTCCGCCAGCAGTTCGGCACAAGCGGTGACCTGTACTTTTCGCCCGGGCGCATTAACCTGATAGGCGAACACACTGACTACAACGGCGGCTTTGTATTTCCCGGAGCCGTTGACAAAGGCGTAGCAATAGAGATTTACCGTAACGGTTCACGCAAGGTCTGCCTCCTGGCACTTGACAGGGATGACGTTCCTTACGTGGAGTTCAGTCTTGACGACAAGGAGAAACCCGCCCAGCACTGGGCATGCTACATATTCGGAGTATGCAAGGAGCTGGAAAAAAGGGGTGTGACACTGGGAGGATTCAACGCCGCCATTACCGGCGATGTACCACTGGGCGCCGGCATGTCATCATCGGCTGCGCTGGAAAGCGTGTTCGCATTTGCCCTGAACACCATGTTCGCTGACGGCAGGGTCGATAAGTTCGAGCTCGCCAAGATAGGCCAGGCCACCGAGCATAACTACTGCGGAGTCAAGTGCGGCATCATGGACCAGTTCGCATCGGTCATGGGCCGCGAAGGATGTCTCATACGTCTGGACTGCCGCTCACTTGAATACGAATATTTCCCGTTTGATCCCAAAGGCTATAAACTCGTGCTTGTGAACTCAGGAGTAAAACACTCTCTGGGCAACGAGTACAACGAGCGCCGTGAAAGCTGCGAGAAGGCAGTGGCACTCATGAACGAGCAGTTCGGTGGAGTGGAGACTCTGCGTGACGCCAACTACCAGATGCTCGACGCCGTCAAGAGCGGACTTACCGATGACGACTACCGCCGTGCCAAGTATGTCCTTGACGAGAAGGAGCGTGTGCTGGCCGTATGCGATGCACTCAACGAAGGCAAATACGAGCTGGTGGGACAGAAGATGTACGAGACCCACTGGGGACTGAGCCGCGACTACACGGTGAGTTGCCCCGAGCTGGACTTCCTGGTTGAGACAGCGCAGGAGTGCGGAGTTACCGGCAGCCGTATAATGGGAGGCGGATTCGGCGGATGTACCATAAACCTGGTACGCGAGACCATCGCAGACAAGTTCATATCCAAGGTAAAGCGCGAATACGCACGTAAGTTCGGCATCATACCTGAAATCTATCAGGTTGTTATCGGCGACGGATCAAGAAAACTGCAATAAATTTATAATCAACCAAATAACAAACCAAAATGAAAAAATCAAGTATTATCCTGATGGCAGGCATGCTCGCACTGACAGCCTGTTCGGAGAAGACCGCTCCTGTCCTTGACAGAGCTGACTTCCAGATGGAATTTACAGGTAAACAGACTGACCTCTACAGGCTCAGCAACAAGAACGGTTGCGAGATTTACGTAACCAATTTTGGAGCACGTATCGTTGCCATCATGGTTCCTGACAAGGACGGCAAGATGCAGGATGCAGTCATCGGATTCAAGAACATCCAGGACTACACCACCCAGGCCAGCGACTTTGGTTCAACAGTAGGCCGTTACGCCAACCGTATCAACCAGGGTCAGATCACTCTTGACGGTGTTACATATCAGCTCCCGCAGAACAACTTCGGTCACTGCCTGCACGGCGGTTGCACCCTGGAGCCCGAGCCCATGGGCTGGCAGAACCTGGTATGGGACGTTAAGGAGGTTAAGAAGAACGCCATCACCCTGGTTATGAACTCAGCTGACGGTGAGGCCGGATTCCCCGGTAACGTAGTAGCTACCGTAACCTACACCCTGACCGACAAGAACTCAATTGACATTGTATGGAAGGCTACCACAGACAAGAAGACTGTGATCAACATGACCAACCACAGCTACTTCAACCTGAACGGTGACCACTCAATTCCTGTAACCAACCACATCCTGACCCTGAATGCAGACAACTTCACCCCCTGCGACAGCACCTACATGACAACAGGTGAGATCCTGCCGGTTGAGGGTACTGCAATGGACTTCACCAAGGGTAAGGAGATCGGTAAGGAGATCAACAACTACGAGTACGAGCAGCTCAAGAACGGTAACGGTTATGACCACAACTGGGTTCTGAACACCAAGTGCGATGACACCAAGTGCGCCGCCAAGCTCTACAGCCCCATCACCGGCATCTTTGTTGAGGTTTACACCAACGAGCCGGGTATCCAGTTCTATTCAGGTAACTTCCTGGACGGTTCAGGTATTGACAAGCAGGGCAACAAGATGGAGCAGCGTACAGGTTGCTGCCTGGAGACACAGAAGTTCCCCGACAGCCCCAACAAGTCTAACCTGCCCGGCTGGTACAGCGCAGAGCTCGTTCCCGGTCAGGAGTACTACAGCCACTGCATCTACCAGTTCGGCGTAGAGTAATCACGAAAGACAACTAACTAATAATTAACTAAATAACTAAATGAATAACAACAGCATTATTGATGCATTGTCTAACAACGGTTTCAGGCCGATAGACTATGTAGTGTTCGTTGCCTATCTGGCAATCCTTATTTTCCTGGGATTTTTCCTGTCCCGCAGTAAAGACGGTAAAGAGAAAGACTCCAAAGACTACTTCCTGGCAGGTAACACTCTGACCTGGTGGGCAGTAGGTGCTTCACTGATCGCAGCCAACATCAGTGCCGAGCAGTTTATCGGTATGTCCGGTACCGCTTTTGCATCGGGCATAGCAATCGCAGCTTATGAGCTTATGGCAGCAGCTACCCTGCTCGTTGTAGGTAAGTTCCTGCTCCCCGTGATGATTGAGAAGAAGATATTCACCATCCCGCAGTTCCTTCGTGACCGTTACAACCCCGGCACAGGTCTGGCTTTCTCAATCTTCTGGCTTTTCCTCTATGTATTCATCAACCTGACATCAGTTGCATGGCTGGGTGCTCTTGCCATCGAGCAGATCCTGGGTCTGCGCGGCCTGTCAGTCATGATAGGCGGCACAGCAATTTCAGTTCGTCTCATCATCATCCTGATCCTCTATCTGATTGCAGGTATCTATTCAATCTACGGTGGTCTGTCATCAGTTGCATGGACCGATGTAATGCAGGTTACCTTCCTGGTAGGTGGCGGTCTTATCACCGCTTATGCCGCACTTGACGTTATCGCTGACAAGCTGGAACTCCAGGGTGGTGCCATGGCAGCCCTCGGTGAGGTATTCAGCAAGCTCAAGTCAGTACCGGGTGACTCTCACTTCAACCTGGTTGTAAACCAGACCAAGACTCCCGATGCATACTTTGACATCCCGGGTATCGCCGTTATCGTAGGTGCCCTGTGGCTGACCAACCTGGGTTACTGGGGGTTCAACCAGTACATCATCCAGAAGGGTCTTGCCGCCAAGAGCCTTGACGAGGCCAAGAAGGGTATGGTATTCGCCGCATTCCTTAAGATCCTCATCCCGTTCATCGTCTGCATCCCCGGTGTATGCGCATTCTACATCAAGACACAGCAGCCTGAGATGTTCGCTACTCTGGCAGGTGGAATCTCAGTATCAGATGATGCTTATCCTTTCCTGATCCGCAACTTCACTCCGGTATTCGTAAAGGGTCTGTCATTCGCAGCTCTGAGTGCAGCCGTTATCTCATCACTGGCTTCGATGTTCAACTCAACATCAACCATCTTCACGATGGATATCTACAAGCAGTACTTCAAGAAGGATGCAAGTGAGAAGCGTCTCGTTAACGTAGGCCGTATCACTTCTGTTTCTGCCCTGATCATCGCCCTGATCGCCGTTTATCCTATCATGGGTGGTGCCGACCAGGCCTTCCAGATCATCCAGGAGTACTCAGGATTCGTATATCCGGGTGTTGTAGTAATCTTCGGTCTGGGTCTGCTCTGGAAGCGTGCATCAGGTCCCGCTGCCGTTGTTGCCGCTATCGGAACATTCGTATTCTCAATCGCATTCAAGCTGATTCTTCCCAACGTTCCGTTCCTGTTCCGTATGGGTTACGTATTCCTGTGCCTGGTTGCACTGTTCGTACCCATCTCACTCATGAGCAAGAAATCAGAGGTTGAGGCCGAGAAACTTGACCAGCACACCATTGACGCACAGCTCAAGTGGTCTAACATTCTGTTTGCTTGCGCTGCCGTATGCCTGATCGCATTCATCTACGGTATGTCTAAGCCCGAGCTTCGTGCATGGGGCTTTGAGGCTATGTCATTCCTGACCGCCATCCTTGCCGTTCTTGGATTCTATCTGCGTTCAAATGCCAAGGATAAGGTTCAGAATGCAAAGTCTGTAGGTATTGACCTGGTTCTCTTCCGCACAGACAAGACATTCAACATCGGCGCTCTGGGCGTTATCGTGATTCTGTTCATCCTTTATATCTGCCTCTGGTAATATGCTGGAAGAACTTAAAGAGAAAGTATTCCGTGCCAATCTGGACCTTGTCAAGCAGGGTCTGGTCATATTCACATGGGGTAATGTATCGGGCATAGACCGTGAGAAAGGTCTGGTCGTGATCAAGCCCAGCGGCGTGAGCTATGACGAGATGAAGGCAAGTGATATGGTTGTAGTCTCCCTTGAGACCGGTAAGGTCGTTGAGGGAGACCTCAATCCTTCATCGGACACTCCCACTCACCTTGTATTATACAGGAACTTCCCCAATATCCAGGGCGTGGTTCACACCCACTCCACCTATGCTACAGCCTTTGCACAGGCCGGCCGTGACATTCCCAACATCGGCACCACACATGCCGATTATTTCTACAAGGACATACCTTGTACACGTGACATGACCGAATCTGAGGTTAAGGGACAGTATGAGCTGGAGACGGGTAATGTGATCGTGGATGAGATACTGAACATCCGCAAGATCAACCCCGACCACACCCCGGCCGTTCTGGTCAAGAACCACGGTCCGTTCTCATGGGGAACATCACCTGACAACGCGGTTTATAACGCCAAGGTGATGGAGCAGTGCGCCAAGATGGCGTTCGTGGCTCTGTCAGTCAATCCGGAATTGACAATGAATCCGCTTCTCATCGAGAAGCACTACATGCGTAAACATGGCCCTAATGCTTATTACGGCCAGAAGAAAAAGTAATCTACTAAATTTAAGGAACTATGTTTGACAATTATGAAATATGGTGGGTAACCGGCGCACAGCTCCTCTACGGAGGTGATGCAGTGGTTGCAGTTGACGGACACTCAAAAGAGATGGTAGCCGGTCTGAACAAGAGCGGTAACATCCCCGTAAAGATTGTATACAAGGGAACTGCAAACAGCAGCAAGGAGGTTGAGGCTGTAATGAAGGCCGCCAACAACGACGAGAAGTGCATAGGTATCATAACCTGGATGCACACCTTCAGCCCCGCCAAGATGTGGATCAAGGGTCTGCAGGCTCTTGAGAAGCCCCTGCTCCACTTCCACACCCAGTACAACACCGATATACCTTGGGACTCCATCGACATGGACTTCATGAACCTGAACCAGAGCGCCCACGGTGATATCGAGTTCGGTCACATATGCACCCGCATGCGTGTAGCCCGCAAGGTTGTTGTAGGCCACTGGAAGAGCGAGGCTGCCCAGAAGCAGATTGCAGTTTGGGCCCGCGCAGCTGCCGGCCGTGCCGATGCCCACAACGTACGCTGCCTTATGTTCGGTATGAACATGAACAACGTTGCCGTTACCGACGGTGACCGCGTTGAGTTCGAGCAGCGCATGGGTTATCATGTAGACTACTACCCCGTATCATCACTGATGGAGTACTTCAAGAAGGTTACTGATGCCGAGGCTGACGCCCTGGTTGAGGAGTACAAGAAGCTCTACACCATCAAGATCGATGAGAGCGGTGAGAAGGTATACTGGGAGAAGGTCAAGAATGCAGCCAAGGCTGAGATCGCTCTGCGTCGCGTCCTGAAGGATGAGAACGCAACCGCATTCACAACCAACTTCGATGACCTGGGTGACGCCAACATCGACGCTCCTGATTTCTGCGGCTTTGACCAGATCCCCGGTCTGGCTTCACAGCGTCTGATGCAGGAGGGTTACGGTTTCGGTGCCGAGGGTGACTGGAAGACTGCATGTCTGTACCGCACTCTTTGGGTAATGAACCAGGGCCTCCAGAAGGGTTGCTCATTCCTTGAGGACTACACCCTTAACTTTGCCGCAGACTGCACATCAAGCCTGCAGAGCCACATGCTCGAGATCTGCCCGCTTATAGCTACCGACAAACCCAAGCTGGAGGTTCACTTCCTTGGTATCGGTATCCGCAAGCAGCAGACCGCCCGTCTGGTGTTCACTTCAAAGACCGGCCGCGGTATCAAGGCAACCGTAGTTGACCTGGGTAACCGTTTCCGTCTTATCACCAGCGAGGTTGAGTGCATCGAGCCCAAACCCATGCCCAAGTTGCCGGTTGCATCGGCCCTCTGGGTTCCGCAGCCCACATTCGAGATTGGTGCAGGCGCATGGATCCTGGCAGGTGGTACACACCACAGTGCATTCTCATACGACATCACTGCAGAATACTGGGAAGACTTTGCCGAGATGTGCGACATAGAGTACATCGCCATCGACAAGGATACTACTATCAGCGGCTTCAAGCAGCAGCTCCGTAACAACGAGGTTTATTACATGCTTAACAAAGCCCTGAAGTAATATGGCATACGATCCTAAATCCGTTATTGAGAAAGGTCAGGCCATACTCGGTATCGAGTTTGGCTCGACCCGTATCAAGGCTGTGCTCATTGACCCTTACTACGTGCCTATCGCCCAGGGTAGCCATACCTGGGAGAACCAGCTCGAGAACGGTCTCTGGACATACAGCGTTGAGAGCATCTGGTACGGTCTTCAGGATTGCTACCAGGACCTGCGTAAGAACGTAAAGGAAAAATACGACATAGAGATTGAGAACCTTGCCGCAATAGGTATCAGTGCGATGATGCACGGTTACATGCCTTTTGACAAGCATGCTCAGATACTGACTCCTTTCCGCACATGGCGTAACACCAATACCGCAAAGGCTGCAGCCGAGCTGTCTGAACTCTTTGTATTCAACATTCCTCTGCGTTGGAGCATATCACACCTCTATCAGGCTATCCTGGATAACGAGCCTCATGTAAAGGACATTGATTTCCTGACCACTCTGGCCGGTTATATCCATTGGCAGCTTACAGGCAAGAGAGTCCTGGGCGTGGGTGATGCATCGGGTATGATTCCCGTAGATCCCAAGACCAAGACCTACAATGCCGACATGGTGGCTAAGTTCGATAAGCTCATAGAGGGCAAGGGATTCCCCTGGAAGCTCCTGGATATCCTGCCCGAGTCACTCGATGCAGGTCAGGATGCCGGCGTGCTCACAGAGCAGGGTGCCAAGAAGCTTGACATAAGCGGTCACCTCAAACCGGGTGCTCCCATCTGTCCTCCTGAGGGCGATGCAGGCACAGGTATGGTTGCCACCAACGCCGTACGTCCGCGCACCGGTAACGTATCGGCCGGAACATCATCATTCTCCATGATCGTGCTTGAGAAGGATCTCAACAAACCTCATGAGGTGATTGATATCGTGACTACCCCTGACGGCAGTCCCGTGGCTATGGTTCACTGCAACA
>JBGURN010000093.1:0-1588 GCA_045131955.1 Bacteroidaceae bacterium | reverse complement strand
CGCGACCCCAGCCACACATACACTGAGGAAGTAGACCCGATAGAGTGGGTGTTCGCCACGCTTGAGAACAATATAGAGTTCCCGGACTTGATAAACAATCCCATCGACCTTAAGGACATCCCGCCGCTGGTGATCACAAAGCAGCCTGTGGGCGGCTACGTGGACCAGGAAAGCGACGAGGGCCTTGTTTTGACCGTGGAAGCGGAGGGCGGCGAGCCTCCCTACACCTACGAATGGTACAAGACGGCCCAGGACGAAGAGACGCTTGAAATGGCCAAGGACTTTATGACCATGCTGTGTATGCTCTTCGGCATGAGCGAAGAGGAAGCCAAAGCGAAGTGGGCAGATGTTACTCTCGAAAATGCAAGCATATTGGTGGGTGAAGAGCAGGAGTTCCACGCCACGGAAGGATACTTCGGCTACTACTGCGTGGTCATAGACAGCGGGTACCAGCAGGTCATGTCCGACATTGCCAAAACGAAAAGCACAATAGATATCTGGACGCACCCGTCCAACGCCAACCTTATGGACAAGGACAGCGTCACCCTCTCCTGTCTGGCTTACCAGGGCAGCGGCGAATTCGGCTACACCTGGTACAAACTCAATGAAGAGGGCGAAGATGCCGAGCTGGGCAGCGGCGCTTTTGCAACGGAAGGTTTCAACGCGGGCAAACTCAACGAACTGGAAGTAGACGAATGCGGCATTTACTACTGCGTGGCAGAGGACCTGGTCACCGGCCACACCGCCACTTCCTATACCGCCACCGTATACGCCGCGCCGGAGCTGAGCATATACATAGATTATCCTACCGAAACGCGGATGCCCGGGGAAGCTTACGAGCTCCTCGCGCTGGTCTCAGGCGGCGTGCCTCCCTATCAGGTGTGGTGGGAGTACGACGGCTCCGCAATTCCCAGCAAGGAGAAAAGTGACGAAGACGGGATTTTGACTACGGCAGAAAGCCTGACGGCAGGCATGTATACCGTGTACGCCGAGGATGAGGTGGGCAACTACACCTGGCAGACTATTACCCGCTACAATACGAAGCTCAAAATAGCCGAACAGCCTGTAGGCGGCATAATACATAAGTACGATTACGAGTACATCAGCATGGCTGTAGATGACGGTATAGCGCCTTATCACTACAGGCTTTACCTCAACAACAAGGTGTACAAGGAAGACACAAAAGACGATGCTAAAGCCACATTTACAGTGGAAGACCCGGGAGTGTATTACTTCCAGGTAGAGGATTCCACAGGCCGCCAATGCACGTCCGCTACAGCTACCTTCGACCTGTCGACCCTTTGTATCCCGATATGGACGCCTCATGCATCAATAGAGCGCTGGGATGCGACAGCCCATTTGTACGTAGAAGCGGAAGGCGGCGTAGAACCCTATTACTACATGTGGATAACCATAAGAGAAGACGGTTCCTGGTATCATAACCAAGGCTGGAACAGCCCGGACTTCTATACAGTTGTGCCTGGAGAATACTTATGCATAGTGGTGGATGACGAGAACGACTCGGCATACTCAAAGACCATGACCGTCGATTATATCGGCGATGCTCCTTTGATCGTTGAACAACCCA
>JBGURN010000092.1:0-9566 GCA_045131955.1 Bacteroidaceae bacterium | reverse complement strand
ATACGGTGTGAACGGCGAGATCAGCTATGATCCCAAGTCAAGAGTGAACACATTCGCCCATGTAAACCACAAGACCGGTTTCAACCGTCTGGGTATTCTGCTCTGCATCAACGGCACAGGTATCCTGAACGCATGGATGAAACGTAACATCGTACCCGAGGGCATCGGTTATGCCGAAATGAACGACCTGGCAGCCCAGGCTCCCATAGGTGCAGCGGGCGTATCGGTCCTGCCGTTCGGTAACGGCGCTGAGCGTGTTCTTGAGAACAAGGAGCGCGGCTGTAGCTTTAACGGCGTGAACTTCAACATCCACAACCGCTCTCACCTGCTTCGCGCAGCCCAGGAGGGTATCGTATTCTCATTCAAGTACGGTATCGAGATAATGGAGGACATGGGTATGCCCGTGAACAAGATTCACGCAGGTAACGCCAACATGTTCCTCAGCCCCCTGTTCCGTGACACCCTGGCCGGCGTGACCGGAGCCACCATCGAGCTTTATGACACAGACGGCTCTATCGGTGCAGCCAAGGGCGCAGGTATGGGTGCACACATCTACAACGACCACAACGAGGCATTCGCTTCACTTCAGAAAATACGCGTCATAGAGCCCAAGGCTTCCGATATGCCCGCTTATGACGAGGCTTACCAACGCTGGAAATCATACATACAATAACTAAAGTCAAATTACTAACGATGAAAAAATTCAAAGCATCAATCTATCTGGCAGTCCTTTGCCTGCTTGCGGTTATGACCGCATGTTCAACGACCAAGAGTACCTCAAAGAAACTCGCACCGGCCAAGAAGGGTTACGTCGAGACCGGCAAGTACCGCAACTATCTTAAGGAACTGGGTTACTCCCAGAAAGAGATACAGGCTAAGATCGATACAATCTTTGCCACAGTATTCGAGTATGAGAACGGCTCATACCACGATGTTGACGTAGAGGTTGACGGCCAGATCGTAAAGATGGGTTATGTATCGGACGTAAAGAACAACGACGTTCGTACAGAGGGCCAGTCATACGGTATGATGATCGCCGTACAGATGGACAAACCCGAACTGTTCAACAAGATATGGCGCTGGTCCAAGTACTACATGCGTCACAACGAGGAGGGTCCCTCACACGGACTGTTCGCCTGGTCATGCCGCACCAACGGCCGCCGCACATCACAGGGTTCTGCCAGTGACGGTGAGCTCTACTATGTAACCGATCTCCTGCTGGCTTCACGCCGCTGGGGCAGCTACGAGGAGTTTGACTACCTGGCTGAGGCTCAGGAGCTCCTTAACGACCTCTTCTCAAAGGACGGCACAGGTGGTGTGACCAACATCATCAACATGGACCACAAGCTCATCAACTTCTGCCCTGACAGCCGCTCCAACCTCTGGACCGATCCTTCATACCATCTGCCTGCATTCTATGAGATCTGGGCCGAGACAGCCAAGGACGGCCGTGAGGACATTTACCGTGAGCTCGCCGACAGCGCACGTGCTTACCTGCATCGCGCTTGCGACCCCGTTACCGGTATCAACCCCGACCAGAGCCAGTTTGACGGCACTCCCAACCGTGGTTCAGAGTTCCATTATGACTCTTGGCGCGTACCTATGAACATCGCCATGGACTTTACCTGGTATCACAAGGATGCCGAGTGGCAGACCGAGTATGCCAAGAAGTTCCAGAACACCATCCTGGGCCGCTACGGCATAACCGAGTTCCCTGACCAGTTCGCACTCAACGGTGATGTATCGGCCCGTCCTATGGGTGGTGGCCGCTGGCGTCCCAACCTGCGTCACTCAATCGGTTTTGTAGGCACCATGGCCACTACAGCCCTTATGTGTGACAGCGAGTACAACCAGGAACTCGTACGCCATATGTTCTCACTGGAGCACAAGCCCTATGAGGACGGATATTATGACGTTTATTATGACGGTCTGATTTACCTGTTCGCCCTGCTCCACCTGAGCGGAAACTACCGCATGAACTGGTAACCGGAAACGATCCTTATACAGCTAAGCGCCCTACCTGCAATATGGTACGGGCGCTTTTTTAATAATATTTTTAGAACTATTTAGGCTCATATTTCAAAAATATGCCTATCTTTACGCGCTATTATCCGCGAAGCTCACAAGTAAATTTAAAGAAGCAAAGAGCTTGGATTGTAGCCAATAACCTGATAACTAAATAATTAATAACCAATCCATATGAAAATTAACAGAAGATTTTTCAGAAAGTCAGTACTGACTGCCGCAGTTGCCGTAACTGCTATGGGTATCTTCTCCTGCTCCGATCTCTGGAGTGAGCAACACCCCGGTACTTACTACGTGAATTCAGGCAACACCCTTGCCACATTCCTTGAAAATCATCCCTCCGGTCAGTTCTCGGATTTTGTTTACATCCTCAAGAAAGCCGGTGTTTGGGGTGAGATGAAATCTTACGGTGAGCACACCTGTTTTGCTCCGACCAATGAAGCTGTACAGCAGTACCTTAAGGAGAGAAAAGAAGAGGCTCTTGCTGCCGGTAAGGATTCAATCGCCAAGACATTTGAAAGCATTGAGACTCTTACAGATATCGTAATTGACTCTATCGCCAAGACACACCTTTGCGCAGCCACATTCTACTGCTCAGACATGGCAGGTGACGGTGCGTTCCCCAGCCCCAACATGCTGGACCGCTACCTTACTTATATGTCATACGCAGAGACCATCTGGACCGAGGCTCGTGACACATTCAAGCTCAAGCTTGCTTTCCGTGTCAACCAGCAGTCCAAGATCATTGAGGATGATGACTCTGTACAGAACGGTGTAGTTCAGATCATCGACAGGGTTCTCAGACCCAGTAACAAGTTCCTCCCCGGTCTGCTCAAGGACAACCCCAACGCTCAGATCTTCTACGAGGCTCTTATCGCTACAGGTCTTAAGGATTCACTCGAGCTCTTCCAGGATCCTGATTATCCCGGCGTAAGCTATGATTCAACTCTTCTGTGTTTCCAGCAGACAGGAAAGAACAAACTGAAATATACTACATCGGTTGAGACCGAGTATGGTACGATTCCCGAGAAACGTCAGTTCAAGTTCACAATGTTCGTTGTTCCTGATTCAATTCTGGCAGAAGATTACAACATCAATTCTCTGAGTGATCTCAAGAATTTTGCTGCTACTGTTTATCCGGAAGGTGCAGGACTGCCCGACAAGGATAGAAACAGTTCAATCAACAAATTCTTGTCTTACCATATCCTTCCCTCATATCTCACATGGGATCAGCTCAATACATCACAGCCTGAGCTTATTGCAAACCGTAAGTATCTGGATGAGCTTGATGTTGAAGACTTCTTCGAGACAATGCTGCCTCACTCAATTATGCGTATAAGCACCGCCTACAAGAAGCCTTCATACAGTGACAAGAGCCAGATTACCGATAATGAGAAATACGGTATATTCATCAACCGTAGAGGTACAGTTAAACTTGAGAACCTGATTCCCGGTATCCAGATTCACCAGCTCAAGGAGTATGCTATGAATATTGAAGACGATGCTCTGAACGGTCACTACTACTACATAACCGAGCCTCTGCTTTACAACACAGCTACCCGCAATACTCTGAAGATGAGAATGAGAATCATGACTTGCACACTGTCACCTGACTTCATCAACAGTGGTGCTCGCGGACGTCTCAGAAAAACAGATAAGGACAGATATACAGTTGGATACCTGCCTGGCTTCTGCAAGAACGTAGAGTGCACACCCGAGACAGAGTTCTGGGTAAGATACCGTGATGATTCATTCGGCACTGTATACGGTGATGAGATGACCATCAAGAACGTATATGACATCACATTCAAACTGCCTTCAGTACCTGTTGATGGTACTTATGAGATTCGTATTTGGAACAACTCCATCTACTCACTGAAGAGTCAGGGTAAGCAGGACCGTGGTGTTGCGCAGTTCTACTTCAAGGGACAGGGTGAGCAGTGGCAGCCTTGCGATATTCCTGTAGACCTCCGTCTCAGCAACAAGAGCCCGCTCATCGGTCTTGTTAAGTGGGATGATATCAAGAATGATGAGGAGCTTATCCTTCAGAATGAGAGAGCTACACGTAACTTAGGTTACATGAGAGCCCCGGATATCTATAAGGATCTTCATACTAATGAGACTGACTGCCACAGAAAGATTATCACCAATCAGTATATGAGAGCTGATGGAACATATTACCTCAGACTCCGTCAGATTCTGGAGGCAGGTGTAATCCCGTTCAGCTTCATCGAGATTGTTCCTAAGGACATCTACGCTGGTGAGACTCCTGAGGACAGACACTAATCCAATAACACATACCACAAATCGGAGCAGCCCAACGGTTGCTCCGATTTTTTATACATTAGGGACGGTTCTTAGTGTATCAGTTTTTTGGAAAACTGTAACATTAAGAACCGTCCCTAATGTTGCAGTTTTTTACGGAAAGAACCGTCCCTAATTTAAAAAACTTGGACCGGAAGGATCTTCCGGCCCAAGTCACATAAGCGAATATCGGATAATTTAAGCTAAATATCAGCGGTTGTTACCACCACCATACGGATTACCGTAAGGACGGCCAAACTGAGGACCTCCGAACTGAGGAACAGACTGTTGCTGAGGACCAAACTGCGGAATACCGAACTGAGGACCGAACTGTGACTGAGGAGCGAACTGCTGACGACGCTGCTGCCATATACTGTCACGTTCACGGAAACGTTTACGGTTCTCCTCCATACGACGAATCATAGCAGAATCAGGCTGGCCCCAATTGTTCCAGTAGTTCTCCCACCACTGCTGCTGCTGTTCGTTATCCTGCTGCATCTGACGCTGACGGAAACGCTGGAAATCAAACATATGAGGCTGCATCAGGAACTGGGGATTCATCTGATTCCACTGTCCCATCATACGGAACTCCTGCTCTGCATGATTACGGTTCTGCTCAGTCCTCTGACTCCATATCTTCTGACCAAGCTCCCACTGAGCGATTCCCACCTTCTGACGGGTAGTATCGGGCAGAGCCTTGTCAAGTTTCTGCATGTAGTCCTTGTTGATCTCCTGCCAACGTTTCATGTAGTCAGGTGATTCAGGCTTAAGTTCACGGTTAAGTTTGGCAAGCTGTTCATTATACTCAATGTAAAGCTTGGCAAACTTCTGGTACTCCTTCTTGGTGAGATTGGCATTCTCCTTAATGAAACGCAGTGACGCATTAATCATCTGTTCATCCCTCTCCTGAGCCTGTGAAGGCTGCGAAAGGAACAAACCCGCAAGAATGAGTAATGCTGTCAACAGTTTCTTCATGTCAATTGCCGTAATAGTTACTCATCAGAGAATAGACATCCAACTCGTCGGCTGTCATGTTCTGGAACACCTCGTCAATACTTGCGCACTGAGAGATGCTCTCGTAATCGGGGATGTCAAAACCGCCCCCGAAAGGATGCAGGAATAGCAGGGCAACGGCTGCAACGCTGGCTGCACTTGCAAACAGAGCCACAATCCTGCGCTCCTTGTGCTGCTTACGCTGCTGACCTGCGATCTGAGACACGACACGCTCTGTCATGTCATCAAGGAAATGCTCAGGCATTCTGTAGGGCATCTCCCTGCTAAGTCCTTCCAGATCAAACTCTTTCATAATTGATGTTCTAATATATAATCCTTTATCTTTTGTACAGCATAATGATAGTTGGTCTTAAGGGTGTTAACACTGTCCCCAACTATCTGGTGTATCTCCTCGTAACTCTTGTCATCATAGTACCGAAGGTTGAACACCATCTTCTGTTTTGCCGGCAGGAGCGCTATTGCCTCCTGGAGCAGTATAAGTGTCTCGTCTGCATCGGGAGCGGCTTCCTCACGCACACTCTCCTTAAGCGAGTCGCCCAGGTCATCGACCGACATCATAAAGCCGGACCTGTTCTTGAGCAGTTTGAGACTCTCATTCGTAGCAATCTTGTAGAGCCATGAAGAAAGCGGGTATTCGTTGGAGTAAGTGCTCCTGTACTTGTACACGTTTATCATAGTCTCCTGAAGAGCATCCTCGGCGTCATCATGGGCGACCACCATACGGCGTATATGCCAATAAAGAGGTTCACCGTATTTTTTCATGATGAGGCGTACGGCCTCTTCTACGTGATTGTCATCACATAGCAGACGGGCAATGGATTCATCGCTCACTGATAAGGATCCCTGGCTGTTCACTATGCTACTTTCATCACGTTTCATCCTTAATATAAATGCCTGTGCAAAAGGTTAAATCCGATATACATTTTTTTGAAAACCAGCCACCGAAGTGGCCGGTTATCATATCATACCATTAATATGCAGACTGATGGAAATAGTCAAAGTCGGCATAACCACCGGACTGCTCGGTTCCAAAGCTATAGAGACCTGTCCTGTATCCGGTAAAATAATCCAGGCTGAATGACATCTGGAGCGTTGCGTCAACATCGGTCCAGTTCTTGCCGTCAAGAGAATAACTCATGAAAGCCTGGTCTGCACGCTCACCCTCCTCCTGGGGAGTGAACACATAACGGATCTTGAGCCATACCTTATCCTGACTGAGAGGAATCCTGAGGGCCTCGGTGTCGGGGCTGGGCTGCTCACCTGCAGGCTGCCCCCAACGACGACCCTGGGCGCGATGAGTCATAGCTACAAGGCTCTTGCTGCCATCCTGGGCAACCTCTACTCCGATGGTGCAGTAGTTGCTCTGGAATGCAACGATACCGGCCTTGTCACCGGGTTTCATTCCGCTGGCATCCATAAGCACCTCACTCCAGCAACGCGGGCCTACAGTACGCTGTGTAAGAGTATTGCGGGCTTTCATCACGTCCTGGGCAAGCTGGCCATTAGTAAGTCTGAGCCAACCCTTACGAGCGGTAACAGACCATGCGCTGTTATCGGGCTTATGGTTCCACTGCCATACAAGATCAAGCTTGTTCTCACGATAGTTGAACTCGTCATTATCCCAGGTGCGGTTCTTGCCGCTCTCAGGGAGATTGACGGTGAACTGCTTGACAGGTAT
The DNA here is from genome assembly GCA_045131955.1 of Bacteroidaceae bacterium. GTDB lineage: Bacteria > Bacteroidota > Bacteroidia > Bacteroidales > Bacteroidaceae > Colenecus. The sequence continues at coordinate 2,545 of JBGURN010000092.1, read as the reverse complement.
TGTCTCATCTCCAAGGATAGGCCATCCGTCAACCCATTTTACAGGCTGGAGAGTAGGAATACGTCCGACAGCTCCGTGGTCCTGGAACATCATGGCATACCAATCACCCTTTTGGGTCTCGATGATACAGCCCTGGGCAACACCGTCACCGCGGCCATCAAAAGCACCGCTCAGGATAACCTTTCTCTCATAGGGGCCGAACAGATCCTTTGACCTCCAGCAGGTCTCGGTACGAACGCCACCGCTGGGCCAGTCAATCTCCAGGATGTAATAATAGTCGCCGATATGGTAGATGTGGGCACCCTCTGCGCGAAGATTGAATCCCTGACGCGGAGAATCTATCAGGATCTTCTCCTCGGCTCCGGCCTTGATGGCTGAACCATCGGGTTCAAGTTCGATGATACGCAGCTCACCGTTGCCCCAAACCACATAAAGATGACCATCCTCAAACAGCATGGATGCATCATGGAACGGGCGGTCAATGACTGAACGCTCCCAACCTGACTTGGCTATATCCTTAGTCTTATAGATATAGGTCTTGTTCTGGTCGTTAGCTATGAACAGGGCATAGTAGGTTCCGTCTACATATCTGAGCGATGTAGCCCATTGGCCTTTACCATAGGCGTTACGGCCTGAACGCAGATTGTAAACGTCATCATCCTCCAGGTAGTCGTAAACGTAGCTTACAATCTCCCAATGTACAAGGTCCTTGGAGTGCATTATAGGAGCTCCGGGACAGAAATACATTGTGGTGCTGACCATATAATAATCATCACCTACACGAATCCAGTCATTGTCGGGGATATCGGTGTATGTAAGCGGATTGACACACTCTGTAGTGCCCTTGCTTGAAGAACAACCTGACCATGCAAAAACCAGCATGGTCAGGAGTGATGTGATAATTGATTTAGCTTTCATGACTTAATTGAAAAACAGGAATATGCATTAATTGAATGTGAGCCAGTCAACCTGGATCTTACCGTCGGTAATCATACGAACCTTGAGGTGATGAATACCCTTGGCAGCGCCCTTGACGGGAGCATCGACTGTAACCAGCTGACGGTCAGCAGGAATCTCTACGGTAGCAATGACCTTGTCACCCTGGAGAATCTCAAGCTTTCCGGCTGAAGGAGCAACAACCTTAACGGTAACCTTCTTGGGAGCCTTCTTGAACTCAACGGTGTTGTACTGTGCCCATGCATTCTTCTCGTAGAATACGGTCTTCCAGCCTGCAAAGTAGTTGCTGGGCTCCAGGTAAGCGATAGAGTCACCGCTCTGGCTCAGTGCTGAATAACGGTCAAGCTGAATCTGAGTGTTTGACTGGGTTACGCCGATACCGCGAAGTGTGGGCTTAACCATCTTGATCTCACCCTTCTCATCATCAAAGAATATGCTGTCAGCACAAACTGAACGGTTCTTGTCAAACTCAGGTGAGAACTCGTTGTGATGATAGAACAGATAGGTCTGACCCTTGAACTCAATGATTGAGTGGTGGTTTGTCCAGCACTTGTTGGCATGTTCCTCAAAGAATACGCCCTTGAACTCGTAAGGACCAAAGATATTGTCAGCAACGCAGTAAGCCAGAACCTCCTCTACGTCACGAGCCCAGGGGAAAGTCATATAGTACTTGCCACCATGCTTGTACAGGTAGGGACCCTCAACCAGACCCTTGGTAGGAACGCCCTCTACACGATGACGGTCAGCAGGATCGGTCGATACAGACTTCCAGTCAGGATTGAGCTTGGTGATTGTGATGCCGGGCATAACCAGATAACCGGTGCCGTCATCATCAACGAATATGCAGGGGTCGATGCCACTTACGCCCTCAATAGGAGTTGCCTCGGGAGTGTAAGGACCCTCGGGATAGTCCGATGTGCAGATACCAACGCGGTTACCGCCAAAGCTGCGGCGTCCGTTTGCGCTGGGCATGGGTTTTGAACCTGCAGGGAAGAAGAAATAATACTTACCGTTTGTGGGGTTCTGCTTGCAGTCGGGAGCCCACATAGAGTAACCCTTCTCGTTTACCCAGGGAGCAGTCCACTGGTCAACAATCATACCGTGGTCAGTCCAGTCAGTAAGGTTGCTTGATGAGAATACATGATAGTCAGCCATGCAGAACCAGTCTTTACGGGCATAGTCTGCGGGAGCCTTGATATCATGTGAAGGGAATACATATACGCGGTCACCTACTACGAGAGCCGAAGGATCGGCAGAGAACTGGTCGCGAATAATGGGGTTTTGTGCCTCAACGGCAAGACCGGCCAGCATCATGGCTGCCAGAATAGCGATTTTTGATTTCATTGTTGATTATAATGAGGTTAATAATATGCACTTTTGCGATTCGAACCATAAAGATACCCTCTTTTGCTGAAATTACAGCCGCGGTAAGTCATAAAAAGTAAAAAAGAGAACCGGCGGGGAGCAAATCAATGCTCTCCGCCGGCCCGTTATAGGTTTATCCGGATAAACGTTACTTTACCAGAATCTTGTCAACAACTACTGAACCGTCGCTCAGTGTGGTCTTGCGGATGATGATCTCACCCTG
>JBGURN010000091.1:0-24890 GCA_045131955.1 Bacteroidaceae bacterium | reverse complement strand
GGGAGGTGCATCGGACGCCGACAGCCGTCTTCTCTATGAGTTCGGTGAGAAAATAGGTCTTGCTTTCCAGCTCCAGGATGACCTTCTTGACGTATACGGCGATCCCAAGGTGTTCGGCAAGAAGATCGGCGGTGACATACTCTGCAACAAGAAGACATTCCTGTATATAAACGCTTATCTCCTTGCGGATCCCGTTCAGAAGGCTGAACTGGACCGTTGGGCTCTCTATGACGGCGACGATCCCGAATCCAAGATAGCGGGTGTACGTGCCATCTATGACGCCGTAGGAGTAAAGAACCTTTCCGAAAAGCTCATAGGCTCTCTTTTTGATGAGGCTATGTCCAAATTAGATAATGTGCAGCTGCCGCTTGAAAAGAAGTCAATGCTTAGAGAATATGCCGGCAGCCTTTTAAACAGAGTCCTTTAATTACTATGCCTTACCGAAGATTACCCAACACCGACAAAGCGAGAATCCGCTCACTCGAGGCTGCCATTACCAAGATGCGCACCAGTGACTACTATGCTCCCGTGCTCTCCCCGGAGCTTCTCTCGCGTTCCGAAAAGAAGCTGGTCCAGTTCAAGGAGGCTGTAGAGAGATACACCAAGTCACTTGAGGCCCAGACCAGTTATTCCAAGTCGGAGCCTTATCAGAACAAGCTCAAGAACGCCAAGATGTATGTGTCGCACTTCCTGACCGTATTCAACATGTGCGTAAAGAGAGGTGAGATCAAACCGGCGGACCGTAAGTTCTACTCCATACCCGACGGTTCAGGCGAGCTGCCCGACATGTCAAGCGACATAGCTGTAATACGTTGCTGCGAGAACACCATACGCGGTGAGAGGGAACGTAACAGCAAGGGCGGTATACCTATATATAATCCTACCATAGCAAAGGTGGCCGTTCACTACGAGTTGTTCAAGGAACTCTATGACAAGCAGTGTGAGCTGCGTCAGCTGACCGATGAGGCCCTGCTGGTGGTGTCGCTCATGCGCCCTCAGGTCGATGAGGTGATACTGGAGGTCTGGAACTCGATCGAGAACTATTTCGCGGACCTGACAGGCGAGAAGAAACTCAAGGCCTGCCGCGAATACGGCCTCATATACTATTACCGTACCAGTGAGAAAACTGATTGACACTCACTGTCATGTCTATGACGAGGCGTTCCGTGATGATCTGCCTCAGGTCATAGAGAGGGCAAGGGAGGCAGGTCTCGGATATCTGCTTCTGCCTGCCGTCAATCCCCAGACACTTCCTGACCTGCTCCGTGTATGCGATACATGGCCGGATTTGTGCCGTCCCATGATAGGACTTCATCCCGAGGACCTATCTGATGATTTCCATGGCCAGCTGGCCGGACTCAAGGAACTCCTTGACAAGGATATGCAGGAGGGAGGAGCCCGCAGGTTCATCGGGATAGGAGAGACCGGAATAGACCTTTACTGGGATAAGTCCCGTCTGGATGACCAGATTGAGTCGTTCCGATGCCAGATTGAGTGGGCGCTGGAGTATGACCTCCCCATAATAATCCATTCTAGAGATGCCTTCAACGAACTCTATGAGGTGATGTCGGAATACCGTGACACCGCCCTCAAGGGTATATTCCACTGTTTCTCGGGTACGGCCGATGAGGCATCGGCCCTTATGGAATTCCAGGGGTTCATGTTCGGGATAGGAGGTGTGCTTACCTATAAGAAATCAACCTTACCGCAGGTGCTGCCGCTTATACCAAGGGAGAGGGTGGTGCTTGAGACAGACTGCCCCTACCTGTCGCCCGTACCACACAGAGGCAAGCGTAACGAACCCTCGTTCATAGTGAACACAGCCGCCTTCATGGCTCAGGTCTATGGCTGTGGGATTGATGAGGTCACAGACTTCACGGCTCAAAACGCCATACGTCTTTTCGGTCTTTGACCATCGGGTACAATAAGCGGAGTTAAAATCCGTTTATTCTATGCCGACCACAAAAACCGGCGCAATCAATGAGAAAGTTCAGAGAGTTCAAACGCATAAGGACCGTCCTTATAGTCGTAGCCATCATAATAGCAATCACTTCACTGTTCGTCTCACAGCAACTGGTCAAGGACCTGTCGCGTGAGGAGCACTCCAAGATGGAGCTTTTTGCCGAGGCTTACCGTACCCTCGATGATGCCGATGAGAATACGGACCTGAGCCTGGTGCTGTCAGTCATAAGCGGCAACCAGACCATACCTATCATAGTGGTAGGGGAGGACGGCGATATAAAGAGCTGGCAGAACATAGAGATAAGAAAGGCCGATACGCTCGCCTTCCTGAACAACTATGTGGAGCATATGCGCGCTCTGGGCAATTCCATAAAGATTTACTACAGCGATGTGGACAAGAGCCACTTCAACGAGGTCTGCTTTGACGAGTCCCTGCTGCTGAACCGTCTGACCGTCTACCCCTATATCCAGCTGGGCGTAGTGGTCCTGTTCGTCCTGATAGCCATATTCGCCCTGCTCAGTTTCAAGAAAACCGAACAGAACCGCGTATGGGTGGGTCTGTCCAAGGAGACCGCACATCAGCTCGGAACACCTATATCATCACTCATGGCATGGACCGAGCTGCTCAAGGACAAATATGACGATGAGCTGATAGGTGAGATGGAGAAGGATGTGGACCGTCTGCAGATGGTAGCGGAGCGTTTCTCCAAGATAGGATCGCTGCCGGAGCCCGTCCAGGCCGATATGGTTGGCGTGCTGGACGGCGTGATAGACTACGTGGAGCACCGTTCACCCGCTACGGTCAGGTTCGTCCGTAAATTCCCGAATCCTCCCGTGAACGCCAAGGTCAACTCATCACTGTTCGGATGGGTCATAGAGAACATATGCAAGAATGCCGTCGATGCCATGAACGGCAAGGGCACCCTGACCATAACCCTGACAGAGGAGAAGAATCATGTAGTCATTGATGTGACCGATACGGGAAAGGGTATTGCCAAGAACTCATGGCGCAGCATATTCGATCCGGGCTACACCACCAAGGAGCGCGGATGGGGTCTGGGCCTCTCGCTTGCCAAACGCATAGTAACCGAATACCACAAGGGCCGAATCTACGTAGCTCACTCCGAACTATCCAAAGGCACCACCTTCCGCATCGAGATCCCTAAATGATACGCAGATAGGTTTCCATCTGCACCCAGTAAAACCAAACCCTCGCAAGCGTAGCAAGCGAGGGTTCGGTTTTACCCGGCCGGAGGCCGGCAGAGTGGAATGGAATGAAATGGAATGGAACGGGTTTGGGGCGCCGCCGCCCCAAACTAAAAAAAGGTCGTGTATCAAATACGCAGATAGGATCCTGTCCCGGACTTTTGAGGCCCTGTGGGCCAAAAAAGTCAAAAAAAAATCGAGCCGTTAACGGCGAGTTTCCGCCGCATGGCTCTTTCCTATCCAAAAAAAACCTTAATAGTTTCTATAACCCAAATTATTGTCTTATCTTTGTGCCCCGAAAAAATTGTTTGATGGGAAGACTGGATAAATATAACGTTGACCTGAAGGGCCTTACCGAAAGCAATTCGACCTACAGTTGGACTGTTGACCAGGAGTTCTTTGACATTGTTCAGGGAGAGGAGGTTCAGCGCGGAAAGGTTGATGTAAGCCTTAAGGTTACCAAGGCATCCGGCGTCTATCATCTGACTTTTTCGGTTTCAGGCGCGGTTATAGTAACATGTGACCGTTGTCTGGATGACATGTCTCTCGATATCGAGAATGAGGGTGAGCTTAAGGTTAAGCTCGGTCCCGACTTTGCCGATGACGGTGACATTGTCGTGGTACCCGAGGATAAGGGTATCGTGAATGTGGCATGGTACATCTATGAGTTCATAGCACTGGCCATACCCATCAAGCATGTTCACGCTCCCGGCAAGTGCAACAAGGGCATGATGGAGAAGTTGGACGAGCACTCTGCGGAGGAGGGTGAGGAGAACGGTTCTGAGGATACCGGCGCTACCGATCCCCGTTGGGATGCACTGAACAGTATATTGGAATCAGATAACGAATAATAACACAATAAAAACAAAACAAAATGGCACATCCTAAAAGAAGGCAGTCTAAGACAAGAACTGCGAAAAGAAGGACTCACGATAAGGCAGTAGCACCTACACTGGCAATCTGCCCGAACTGCGGAGCATGGCACGTCTATCACACAGTATGCGGTGAGTGCGGTTATTACAGAGGCAAGTTGGCAGTAGTCAAGGAAGCAGCCGCTGAATAAACCAAAAACAGAGAACGCATCCTTCCAGGTGCGTTTTTTTTGACTCTATCCAAAACCGGCACATCATGCATAAGGCAGGATTCGTGAACATAGTAGGCAACCCCAACGTAGGCAAGTCAACACTGATGAACCTGCTTGTGGGCGAGCATATATCCATTGCCACCTTCAAGGCCCAGACCACGCGTCACAGGATAATGGGTATAGTGAACACCGAAGAATCGCAGATAGTATTCTCCGATACCCCCGGCGTGCTCAAACCCAACTACAAGCTTCAGGAATCTATGCTGGCATTCTCGGAGTCGGCCCTGGTCGATGCCGACGTGCTTCTGTACATGACCGATGTCATAGAGAAAGCCGATAAGAACTCGGAGTTCCTGAGCAAGGTGGCAGGTATGAAGGTTCCGGTTCTGGTTATAATAAACAAGATAGACCTTACCGATGAGGCCAACCTCATCAAACTCGTGGAGTCATGGCATGAGAAACTGCCATCGGCAGAGATCATACCCATATCGGCCGCCAACGCATTCGGCGTGCAGGCCATACTCAAGAGGGTCAATGAGCTGCTTCCCGAGTCTCCTCCCTATTTTGACAAGGATCAGCTGACTGACAAGCCGGCCCGTTTCTTTGTATCGGAAATAGTACGTGAGAAAATCCTGCTCCACTATGACAAGGAGATACCTTACTCGGTAGAGGTGGCTGTGGAGCAGTTCAAGGAGAACAAGAGCCGCATCCTCATTAACTGCGTAATCTACGTGGAGCGTGAATCGCAGAAAGGTATCCTTATAGGACATGAGGGACAGGCTCTCAAACGCGTGGCCATCGAGGCACGCAAGGATCTGGAGAAGTTCTTCGGCAAGAAGATCTTCATGGAACTTTTCGTTAAGGTGGATAAGGACTGGCGCAGTTCTGACCGCGAGCTGAGAAACTTTGGTTATTCTCAGGAATGACCGCTTAATCTGAGATCATATGAGCAACCTGGTAGCAATAGTAGGCCGCCCGAATGTAGGCAAATCAACACTGTTTAACCGTCTCACACAGACCCGTCAGGCCATTGTGGACGATGAGGCAGGTACCACCCGTGACCGCCAGTACGGCAAGTGCGAGTGGGGTGACCGCGTGTTCTCCATAGTGGATACCGGAGGATGGGTGGTAAACTCTGATGACGTGTTTGAGGATGAGATCCGCAAACAGGTTAAGATAGCCATTGACGAGGCGGACCTTATCCTGTTCCTGGTTGACATCAAGAACGGAGTCACCGACCTGGATGACGAGGTTGCGGCAATACTGCGCCGCTCCAAGACTCCGGTCCTGCTGGTGACCAACAAGATGGACACCTTTGACTTGCAGTACGCCGCTGCGGAGTTCTACCGTCTGGGTCTGGGTGATCCCATCTGCATCTCTGCCGCCAACGGCAGCGGTACCGGCGACCTGCTGGACACCGTGGTGAGCAAGCTGCCCGCCGACGCTGACGGAGTGGCCGAGGAGGATATCCCCCGTTTTGCGGTAGTGGGTCGTCCTAACGTCGGCAAGAGTTCTATAGTGAATGCATTCATAGGCGAGGACCGCAACATTGTGACCGATATTGCTGGCACTACACGCGACTCCGTCTATACCCGATATACCAAGTTCGGCTTTGACTTCTATCTGGTCGATACCGCCGGCATCCGCAAGAAAAGCAAGGTTGAGGAGGATCTGGAGTTCTACTCCGTGATGCGCTCCATCCGTGCCATAGAGAACAGCGATGTCTGCGTGCTCATGCTCGATGCCACCCGTGGCATTGAGAGCCAGGATATGAATATCGTGTCCCTGATAGTAAAGAACCAGAAGGGACTCGTAGTGGTGGTAAACAAGTGGGACCTCATCGAGGACCGCTCCGCCAAGGTCATGCAGAACTACGAGGATGCCATACGTTCACGTCTGGCTCCTTTTACCGATTTCCCGATCGTGTTCACATCGGCCATAGAGAAACAGCGCATACTCAAGGTGCTGGAATGTGCCAAGGATGTGTACAAGCATAAGACCGCGCGTGTATCGACCGGCAAACTGAATGCCGAGATGCTCCCGCTCATAGAATCCTATCCGCCCCCATCGACCAAGGGCAAGTACATCAAGATCAAGTACTGCACACAGCTGCAGGGTCCGCAGATTCCGTCGTTCGTGTTCTTTGCCAACCTGCCGCAGTACGTAAAGGAACCTTACAAGCGTTTCCTTGAGAACAAGATCCGTGAGAAGTGGGATTTCAGCGGTACTCCGATAAATATCTTTATCCGTCAGAAATAAAAAAAGTGAGGCTTAGTTCCTCACTTTTCTTGTCTTGTTACCGCACCTTACCAGCCAGACGCCATGCTCGGGCAGTGTGGTGGAGAATGTGGGCTCTGTCATGAGGGTCTCCAGTATGGCGTGCCCCGACAGGTCATGTACCGTAAGCCTGGTTCCGGAGGGAGCGCATACCGTCAGCAGTCCGTCGCTGAAGCTTATCTCAATACCGGTCTCCTGGCTTTCCTGGACCTGGGCCGGCATCTTGCTGCTTACGGTGAACGATACCAGTCCGTCTTTGTTACGTATTCCGTAGAGAGAGTAATAGGGGGTTGTCCCGTTGATGGCCAGACGGGGCGAGCCGGCTGTGGTCAGACTGTCCTCATCTCCGTAAGGGAACAGGTCGCCGGCATTGGTCTTCCTGTTATTGTCGTTGTCGGCATTGATCGAGAAAAGACGCTTTGCGGAGACGTTTATGGTGTTGTTGTTCCAGTTGGAGGCGTTGTAGTTGACTGCGGTTACCAGCATACCCTCGGCGGCGCTGTATTTGAACCATCCTTTTTTCTGACGGTTCTCCATTATAAAGTAGATGTTGTCATAGGGGGTGGTCAGACGGTATGCCGTGTGTATGCCGCTGGCAGGGTCGGGCTCCGTTCCTATCTCATGGAGAGTATAATCGGCCGGGGTGATTACCTCCTCCAGGTCGAGCCATCCCAGTGAGAACTTGTCAAAGGCGGAGTATCCTACGGGTGAGAATCCCTCGTTCTCATAGGAACCGTAGTCCATCAGGCTCCAGTAACCCATGGCTGAGTTAATCTCTGAGCCGGAGTAATTGTAGGAATCATAGTAGTCCTGAAGTCCCAGTATATGGGAGAACTCATGGCATATGGTGCCTATGCCGTCAATTATGGTGTCACTGTCCCAGAACAGCTCATTTGAGCAGGCATATGTGATGCTCTTTATTCCGCTTGAATAGAGGGTGGAGCTGATATAGCTCATGGTCAGGGTGTTGCAATGGGGCCAGATCAGGCTGGGGTTTGAACCCGGGTAGTTCTCACCCTGTCCGGCGTATATGACCAGCAGCTGCTTGAGGCTGTCGTTCTCTACGTAACGGGTCAGGTCGGTCAGTCCACGGCTCAAGACTGAGTCACAGGCCTCACGTACCAGGTTGAGTACGTTGCTTTCGCTTCCGCGGCCGTAGTTCTCCATATTCCTGGAGGAGTGTACCGGACCGGTTATCTTGAATGAGGGCCTGTACTTGCCGAACGACTGGTCCCTGAAATACTCGGCTACACTTCCTGTCGGCGGATAGATGACGCAGTTCTTATATGTGAACGGGTCCCCGTCCTTGTCTATCGGACCGTTCAGTATTTTCTCGTAGGTCTCTATGAGTTTGAGCGTATCGGAAATGGAGAACTTGACATCGGGGAAATCAACCAGGATGACCGGTATCTCCACATCGCCGGTGGTGCGTACCTTACCGGTCGAGTATGTTCCCGATACCATGGCGGCGCGTGTCATGATCCGCTTGGTGACCGATGCCTCCGGACCGGCCACATAACTGTCATAAGGGAGTACGTAAGCGGGAGTAGGGCTCGCTGGATCCCTACGGCGCTGAATTGCCATGCTTGTGGAAAATGAAAGAAGACAAACCAGCAAAACCAGTAAATGTCTTGATCCTTTCATTCAGTTCTGGAAGTTTTTCTTTTTGAGCTCGAAACTCTGGCTGAGGTATTTCTCCCTCACGATAGGATTGACAGCCAACTCCTCAGGGGTTCCCTGGAACAGTATGCGTCCCTCAAACAGAAGGTATGCGCGGTCTGTGATGCTGAGCGTCTCGTGTACGTTATGGTCAGTGATGAGGATTCCTATGTTGCGGTCCTTGAGTTTCCAGACTATCTGCTGGATATCCTCCACGGCGATGGGGTCCACACCTGCGAACGGCTCGTCAAGCATTATGAACTTGGGCTCGATGGCAAGGCATCGGGCTATCTCGGTACGGCGGCGCTCGCCACCTGACAGACGGTCTCCAAGATTCTTGCGTACCTTCTGAAGGCGGAACTCGGCTATGAGGCTCTCCAACTTGTCGCGCTGGTAGTCAAGCGGCTTGCCCGTGAGTTCCAGGACCGATGCTATGTTGTCCTCCACGCTCATCTTGCGGAATACGCTCGCCTCCTGGGCAAGATAACCCACGCCGGCGCGTGCACGCTTGTATACGGGAAAATCGGTGATCTCCTGGTCATCCAGATAGATGTGGCCTTCATTTGGGGTAATAAGGCCTGTGGTCATATAGAATGAAGTGGTCTTTCCGGCTCCGTTCGGTCCAAGCAGACCTACAATCTCGCCCTGCTTGACATCGAACGACACCTGATTGACCACGGTGCGTTTGCCGTAGCGTTTTACGAGGTTCTCAGTCCTTAAGACCATCTTGTGGTCGGTATTCTGTTCCATATCGTGGCAAAGATAGCATAAAATGCTAACATTGACAACGCTGGAGAGCTCGAAGGGGACGGTTCTTTTTGTGTCGTGCCAGACTTGACATATATGGAAATATTTCCCGACACAAAAAGAACCGTCCCCTAGCCAGTCTCTTCCAACCGAGTCAAAGCCAGCGAGTCAGTCTCTCAAACCGAGCCAAAGCCAGCGAGTGATTGCTAAAATTCCTCAAAATTTTCACTATTTGTAGGATTTGCAGTAATTTTGCACCCTAATTAAAAAAGGCAAATAAACAGACAATTATAATTGCAGAATGAACGTAAAGTTTGAGAATGTAAGCAAGGTACAGGGCCTGCTTACCGTCAGCATGGTGAAAGCTGATTATCAGGAGAATGTAGACAAGGCACTTAAGGATGCCAAGAAGAAAGTGAACATGCCGGGTTTCCGTCCGGGAATGGTTCCTATGGCACTTGTTCAGAAAATGTACGGCAAGTCAATCAAGGCCGATGAGATCAACAAGCTGCTTCAGGAGAAGGTATTCAGCTACATCAAGGACAACAAGATCGATATGCTCGGTGAGCCCCTCCCCAACGAGGAGAAGGAGGCTGGCATGAGCCTGGATGATGACGATCAGACATTCTATTTTGACATTGCTCTTGCTCCTCAGTTCGAGGCAGAGATCGGCAAGGACGATGCCATCACATACTACGAGATCAAGGTGACCGAGGAGATGGTCAACAATCAGGTCAAGGCTTACACACAGCAGGCCGGCAAGTACGAGCAGGTGGACAGCTACCAGGAGAACGACATGGTCAAGGGCCAGCTCGTAGAGCTCAACCTGGACGGTTCAGTAAAGGAGGGCGGTATCGTAGTTGAGGGCGCCACTCTGATGCCTTCATACATGAAGGACGCTGCCCAGAAGAAGCTTTTCAGCAAGGCCAAGAAGGGTGCAGTCATCGTATTCAACCCCGCCAAGGCTTATGAGGGCAACGCCATCGAGATCTCATCACTCCTCAACAAGAAGAAAGAGGAGGTTGAGGGAATTGACGCTGACTTCCAGCTCACAGTTCAGGATATCACCCGTTTCGTAGAGAGCGAACTCAACCAGGAGGTGTTCGACCACGTATTCGGTAAGGATGTGGTTAAGGACGAGGCCGGTTTCCGCGCCAAGGTTGAGGAGTCACTCGCCAAGAGTTTCGTTCCCGACAGCGACTACAAGTTCCTGCTTGACGTACGCTCATACATGATGGAGAAGGTAGGCAAGCTGGAGTATGCCGAGGATCTGCTCAAGCGTATCATGAAGGCCAACAAGCCCGATGCAGAGCAGGACGAGGAGACATTCCGCCGCAGCCTCGACGAGCTGACCTGGCACCTTATCCAGGAGAAGCTGGTTGAGAAGTTCTCAATCAAGGTTGAGGAGGCCGATATCACCGCTATGGCACGTGAGGCTACACGCGCCCAGTTCGCTCAGTACGGTATGATGAACATCCCCGACGAACTGCTTGACAACTACTCTAAGGAGATGCTCAAGAAGCGTGAGACTGTTGACGGTCTTGTAAACCGCGCCATCGAGTCCAAGCTTTCAGCCGCTGTCAAGGGCGTAGTAAAGCTCAAGAACAAGAAGGTTACCGTTGACGAGTTCAACAAGCTGTTCGAGCCTGCAGCAGAGGCTGCTCCCAAGGCTAAGAAGAGCGCTAAGAAATAAGAGATAAACACTTTTGAGTCTAACTTCAAATAACAACGGGCTATGGATGATTTCCGTAAATACGCTGTAAAGCATCTTGGAATGAACAGCCAGACTTTGGATGATGTCATCAAGGCAGAATCCCAGTATCTGAACCCTTATATCCTTGAGGAGCGTCAGCTTAACGTAACTCAGATGGACGTGTTCTCACGTCTCATGATGGACCGCATCATATTCCTGGGTACGGAAATCAGCGACTATACAGCCAACACCATCCAGGCCCAGTTGCTTTATCTGGACTCCGTTGACTCAACCAAGGAGATATCGATCTATCTGAATTCCCCCGGCGGCAGCGTAACCGCCGGTTTGGGAATTTATGATACAATGCAGTTCGTTTCAAGTCCTGTCGCTACCATCTGCACAGGTATGGCTGCCAGTATGGCCGCTGTCCTGCTGGTTGCCGGTCAGGAGGGCAAACGTTCGGCTCTGCCTCACAGTCGCGTCATGATTCACCAGCCTCTGGGCGGTGTTCAGGGTCAGGCCAGTGATATCGAGATCACCGCGCGTGAGATCCAGAAAATGAAGAAAGAACTTTACACTATCATATCCGACCACTCACACACTCCCTTTGACAAGGTGTGGGCCGACAGTGACCGTGACTACTGGATGACGGCTCAGGAGGCTAAGGAGTATGGAATGATAGATCAGGTATTGGAGAAACGCAAGTAAATGGCAGTAAGCAAGAAAGGTAGGAGCTGCAGTTTCTGCGGACGTACAGACAAGGAGGTGGGCTTTCTCATCACCGGTATTGACGGCTGCATCTGCAATGAGTGTGTGGAGCGTGCGGCTGAGATAGTCCGCGACGCCAAACAGAGTGGCGAGAAACCGTCATTCACCATGGATTCCGTGCCTAAGCCAAAGGAGATCAAGAAGTTCCTTGATGACTATGTGATAGGCCAGGATGCCGCCAAACGATACCTTTCCGTGGCTGTCTACAACCACTACAAGCGAATTACCCAGCCTGAGACCGATGATGTGGACATAGAGAAGAGCAACATCATCCTGGTGGGTGCTACAGGTACCGGCAAGACACTTCTTGCCAAGACCATTGCCCGCCTGCTCAAGGTCCCCTTTACAATAGTCGATGCAACTGTCCTCACTGAGGCCGGTTACGTGGGCGAGGATGTGGAGAGCATACTCTCACGTCTGCTCCAGGTGGCCGATTACGATGTGGCGGCAGCTGAACGCGGTATAGTATTCATTGACGAGATTGACAAGATTGCGCGCAAGAGCGACAACCCCTCCATTACACGTGACGTGAGCGGTGAGGGCGTTCAGCAGGGCCTGCTCAAGCTTCTTGAAGGTTCAGTCGTAAATGTTCCCCCTCAGGGCGGACGCAAACACCCCGAGCAGAAATTCATCCAGGTGGACACCAAGAACATCCTGTTCATCTGCGGCGGAGCGTTTGACGGAATTGAGCGTAAGATCGCTAACCGCCTCAACACCCAGGTGGTCGGTTTTGACTCAGTTGAGCAGCGCAGCAAGGTTGACCTTAACAATCTCATGAAGTACGTCTCACCCCAGGACCTCAAGTCATTCGGACTTATACCTGAGATCATAGGACGTCTGCCGGTTGTGACCAGCCTGCAGCCCCTGGACCGTGACGCACTCCGCAATATACTTACCGAACCCAAGAACTCAATAGTCCGCCAGTATGTCAAGATATTCAAGCTTGACGGCGTTGACCTGACTTTCCAGCCCGAAGTCCTGGATTTCATCGTAGACAAGGCAATCGAGTTCAAACTCGGAGCCCGTGGCCTCAGGTCCATAGTTGAGACCATCATGATCGATGCCATGTACGAGATCCCCTCATCGGGCAGCAAGAGCTACACTGTAACTCTGGATTATGCCAAGACTCAGCTTGAGAAGGCTGACGGTGCGGTGTTCGAGAATGCATGACCGCACCGGGTTTTAATACTTAAGTATTATTTGATTATTTTTTGTCAAAAAGTTTGCAAGTATAAAATACTTGTACTTAACTTTGTTTTCTATCCCCAACGGATAGACTAGATGTTTTTTATTTGTTTTTATGGCAAAAGACGTTAATCTGCAGGAAATCCTGAAAGTCCATTTCGGCTTCGATACTTTCAAGGGAGATCAGGAGGCAATCATCCGCAATCTGCTGGGTGGCAATGACACTTTCGTGCTTATGCCTACAGGCGGTGGCAAGTCCCTCTGCTACCAGCTCCCTGCCCTTGTCATGGACGGAACAGCCATAGTGATATCGCCGCTCATAGCGCTGATGAAGAATCAGGTGGATGCTATGCGCAACCTGGGAGAGGAGGACGGTATCGCACATTTCATCAACTCGTCACTCAACAAGACTTCAATCGATCTTGTCAAGGCCGATATTCTGGAAGGCAAGACCAAACTTCTATATGTGGCTCCCGAGTCACTCACCAAGGAGGAGAACGTTGATTTCCTCAAGAAGATCAAGATATCATTCTACGCTATTGATGAAGCACACTGTATCTCGGAGTGGGGTCATGACTTCCGTCCTGAGTACCGTAAGATCCGTGATATCGTAAAGGAGATAGGTCTGGCACCTATCATAGCCCTTACCGCCACAGCCACCAATAAGGTGCGTGACGACATCAAGAAGAACCTGGGCATCCAGGATGCCAAGGATTTCAAGTCCTCGTTCAACCGTCCCAATCTCTACTATGAGGTAAGGCCCAAGACCAAGAATGTGGACAAGGATATAATCAAGTTCATCAAGGCCAATCCCGGCAAGTCAGGTATTATATACTGCCTCTCACGCAAGAAGGTGGAGGAACTGGCCGAGATACTTCAGGCCAATGACATATCGGCCATGGCATATCACGCAGGCATGGAGGCTGCTGCACGCAGCAAGACTCAGGACGCCTTCATCATGGAGAAGATTGACGTGATTGTGGCCACCATAGCGTTCGGTATGGGTATAGACAAGCCCGATGTACGCTATGTAATCCATTATGACATACCCAAGAGCCTGGAGGGTTACTACCAGGAGACAGGCCGCGCCGGCCGTGACGGAGGCGAGGGCCAGTGCATAGCATTCTATAACAGCAAGGATGTCCAGAAACTCGAGAAGTTCCTTGAGGGCAAACCGCTCGCTGAGCAGGACATAGGCCGTCAGCTGCTGGCTGAGACCACCGCCTACTGCGAGTCATCGGTATGCCGCCGCAAACTGCTGCTCCACTATTTCGGTGAGAACTATGAGGAGGATAACTGCGGTAACTGCGACAACTGCCTGAACCCCAAGAAGAGGGTAGAGGCACAACAGCTTCTGGAGGCAGTGCTTGAGTGTATCGCAGCCGTCAAGGAGAACTTCAAGGCTGACTACATCATAGACATGCTTCTGGGTAAGGAGACATCGGAGATTACCGATCATATGCATGATGACCTTGAGGTGTTCGGCTCAGGTTCCGATGAGGAGGAGAAGACCTGGAACGCCGTGATACGTCAGGCTCTCATAGCAGGATACATCAAGAAGGATGTTGAGAACTACGGTCTGCTCAAGATTAC
The DNA here is from genome assembly GCA_045131955.1 of Bacteroidaceae bacterium. Lineage (GTDB taxonomy): Bacteria > Bacteroidota > Bacteroidia > Bacteroidales > Bacteroidaceae > Colenecus. Next base: position 10,716 of record JBGURN010000091.1, on the reverse strand, counting down.
AGACGAGGGCCGCAAGTTCATGAAGGACCCCAAGTCATTCATGATCGTTGAGGACAAGGAGTTCGATGACGAGGAGCAGGAAGGACCCATGAGAGGCGGCGGCTCGTTTGCCGTTGACCCGGAGCTCTACTCCATGCTCAAGGACCTGCGCAAGAAGCTCTCCAAGCATCTGCAGCTCCCGCCGTACGTCATATTCCAGGATCCTTCGCTCGAGGCCATGGCCACCACCTATCCGGTAACCATTGACGAGCTTCAGAACATCCCGGGCGTAGGCGCAGGCAAGGCCAAACGTTACGGACAGGAGTTCATCGACCTTATAAAACGTCATGTTGAGGAGAATGAGATTGAGCGCCCCGAGGACCTCAGGGTAAGGACCGTTGCCAACAAGTCCAAGCTCAAGGTAAGCATCATCCAGAGCATTGACATGAAGGTGGCTCTTGATGACATAGCCATAAGCAAGGGCATTGACTTTGACGAGCTTCTCTCCGAGATTGAGGCTATCGTCTACTCAGGCACCAAACTTAACATAGACTATTTCATAGAAAGCGTTATGGACGATGACCGTGCAGAGGATATCTACGAGTACTTCAGGGAGTCGGAGAGTGATTCGATCGATGATGCCATCGACGAACTCGGTGACGACTACTCGGAGGAGGAGATCCGTCTGGTAAGGATCAAGTTCATATCGGAGATGGGAAACTAAACTAGAGTAACAACTAAAAACCATATACAAATGTCATTTTTAGAAGATAGAGTTGCAATGGAGGGCTTGACTTTCGATGATGTCCTGCTCATTCCCGCTTATTCAGAGGTACTGCCGCGTGACATCAATCTCTCATCAAGATTCTCACGCAACATCAACCTTAACATCCCGTTCGTGACCGCAGCAATGGATACCGTAACCGAGTCACGCATGGCTATCGCCATTGCACGTGAGGGTGGTATCGGTGTTATCCACAAGAACATGCCGATTGCAGAACAGGCCCGTCAGGTTGCCATCGTAAAGCGTGCCGAGAACGGTATGATCTATGATCCCATTACAATTCTTCGTTCAAACACAATCAGGGACGCACTTAACCTTATGGCCGAGTATCATATCGGCGGTATCCCTGTTGTCGAGGAGGACGGCAAGCTTTGCGGTATCGTAACCAACCGTGACCTCCGATTCCAGCGTAACTATGACGTCAAGATTGAGGATGTCATGACCAAGGAGAATCTTGTAACCACTCACCAGCAGGTTGACATGGAGGTTGCCTCACAGATCCTGCAGGAGAACAAGATCGAGAAACTGCCTGTTGTTGACAACAACGGCAAGCTGGTCGGACTTATCACCTATAAGGACATCACCAAGGCCAAGGATAAACCTATGGCTTGCAAGGACAGCAAGGGTCGTCTGCGCGTTGCTGCCGGTGTAGGTGTCACCAACGATACCCTGGTTCGTATGGAGGCTCTTGTAAACGCCGGTGCCGATGCTATCGTAATCGATACCGCACACGGTCACACACAGAGCGTCATCGCCAAGCTGAAGGAGGCCAAGGCCAGCTTCAAGGACATTGATATCGTTGTAGGTAACATAGCTACCGGTGCAGCTGCCAAGATGCTTGTTGAGGCAGGTGCCGACGCCGTCAAGGTAGGTATGGGTCCCGGCTCTATCTGCACCACCCGTATCATCGCAGGTATCGGCGTTCCTCAGGTATCGGCCGTATATGACGTTTATTCAGCAATCAAGGGCTCAGGTGTACCTATCATCGCTGACGGTGGCCTTCGCTACTCAGGTGATGTCGTCAAGGCACTCGCAGCCGGTGGTGACAGCGTAATGTTCGGTTCACTGGTAGCCGGTACAGAGGAATCTCCCGGTGAGACCATCATATTCAACGGACGTAAGTTCAAGTCATATCGTGGCATGGGTTCTCTTGAGGCAATGGAGAACGGTTCCAAGGACCGCTACTTCCAGGCCGATACCAAGGATGCCCGTAAACTCGTTCCGGAGGGCATCGCAGCCCGCGTTCCTTACAAGGGCACTCTCTATGAGGTAGTTTACCAGCTCGCAGGCGGTCTGCGTTCAGGTATGGGCTACTGCGGCGCTCCCAACATAGACAAACTGCATGAGGCCAAGTTCGTCCGCATTACCAACGCCGGTATGAACGAGAGCCATCCGCATGATGTAGCTATCACGAGCGAGGCTCCGAACTACAGCCGCCACGAATAAAAACCAAAGACCAAGCTTATGAAACGTATCCTAACCTGCATATTGTCCGTTCTTTTCTGTGTGCCTTTCCAGGCTCAGGATGACCCTGTCATCATGAAGGTGAACGGTTATGACGTAAAGAAATCAGAGTTTGAGTATTTCTTCCGCAAGAACAATGCCTCTGCTCCGGTAACCAAGAAGTCTGTAAGGGAATATGCGGAACTCTACCTGAATTTCAAACTCAAGGTTCAGGCAGCAGTTGACGAGGGTATGGATAAGAGTGAGTCTTTCCTTAAGGAGTTCAGGACCTATAGGGATATGCAGGCCGAAGGTTACATGATTGACACCTCGTACCTGGAGACTATAGCCCGGAACACTTATGAGAACTCGGTAAGGGAGGTAGGCCCCGACGGTCTCATGTTACTGCACATTATAGCAATCACCCCCAAGGAGATTACTGACGAGAGCATGAGGCAGGCCTATGAACAGATATCTGAAGTCTATGACATGCTGGAGGCCGGTCAGGATTTCGGACGTCTGGCTATGAGATACTCCACTGATTCATCGGCAAGGGATGGAGGTGAGGCCGGATGGGTGTCACGCTCACAGTTGCCTATGGAACTTGCTGAGGAGGTGTTCACCATCCAGGAAGACAAGTACACCAAGCCTGTCCTTTACGATAATACGTTCTTCATCCTCAAGGCCGGTCCCCGTCGTGACATCGGAACTTATGAGGAGAACCATGACGATATCATGAGGTATCTGGAGAGCAGCACTCCTGCCGTAGCCGATGCCATGAACCGTAAGGCCAACTCCTATGCCAGCCGTCTGGGATGGGAGGAGAGAGATGGCGCTGCCGTGGCACGTCTGGACAGCCTTCTGGAGGAGGTTGAACCCGAGTTCGGCAATATATCGAGAGAGTACCACGACGGACTGCTCGTGTTTGATATCAGCAGCCGTGAGGTTTGGGACAAGGTGGGCTCGAGCACCAAGGAGATGGAGGAGTATTTCAAGGCACACGCCAGCGAGTACAAGTTCCAGGAGCCCTGTTTCAAGGGTATGGTGTTCTTCTGCATTGACGAGTCACTGTTCCGTCAGGTCGAGAAGGCTCTTGAGGGCCTTGACATAAGCAAGTGGGCCGATACCATCGTCACATTCAACCGCGAGAGCGTGAGACTGCGTGCCGTACGCAGCTCGGCCGAGACAGGCATTTTCCGTAAAGGTCAGAACGCCTACGTGGATTACGTAGTATTCGGTGAGGGTGAGCCCAAGACCATCGGCTCATTCCAGTATGCCAATTACGTAGGCAAGATACTCACGGCCCCCGAGAATATGCAGGATGTGGCATCACAGGTGGCTGAGGATTATCAGAAATATCTGGAGAATCAGTGGGTCAAGTCCTTACGCAAGAAATACAAGTATAAGATCTACAAGAAGGCGCTTAAGAAAGTCTCCATTTGATTACGATGAAAAGAACACAGTTTTGCCACGTTTCTCTAACAGGATTGCTGCCGGTTCTGCTTGTTCTCCTGCTTGTTTCATGCAAGTGGAATAAAAGCGTCGCCGAGTATGTCCAGGGCAAGACTCCCATCGTTGAGATCAACGGAGATGTCCTCTATCTGGAGGATATAAAGAAGGTCATTCCGCTTGGACTGTCCGAGTCGGACAGCGCCATGTTCGCAGAGCGCTACATAAAGAACTGGGCCCAGGACGCCCTGTTCTATCAGAACGCTATCCGTAACATCCCCGATACCAAGGATATTGACCGTCTGGTTGAGAACTACCGACGCTCGCTGTTTGAACATGAGTTCCAGCGCAGGCTCATAGAACAGAAGTTCTCGGCTGAGATATCGCAAGAGGAGATAGAGCAGTTCTATAAGGATAACGAGGGCCTGTTCGTGCTCGATGAATCCCTGGTCAAGGGACTGTTCCTCAAGATTCCCATCAAGTCACATGACCTGTCGGACATAAGGAAACTCTATACCAAACAGGATGACGAGTCATTCGAGGAGATAGAGAAATACAGCATCCGCAATGCCGGACGCTGCGATTTCTTTTATGACAACTGGCGTACCGTTGCCGAGTTGGAGGTGCTGCTTCCCGCCCTGGACAAGCCTCTGGAGTCCCTGCTTAGGGAAAAGAGTAGCTTTGAGTTCAAGGATGAGGAGTCCATATACCTTCTCAATGTCAGCGAGTTCGCTCCCATGGGCGGCCTGGATCCGCTGGATCATGCCAGTGTCCGTATCCGCGGACTCCTGTCCAACAGCAACGAGGTGGCTTACATGAGGAAAATCAAGGAGGACCTCTATGAGGCAGCCTTGGAGAAGGGAAGAATTATATTTCATCAAAACCGTAAGAAATGAAAAGAACAACATATCTGTCAGTACTCTTGACATTACTGCTCCAGTGCGGGATTAGTGTAGCTCAGAGCAACGTCATTGATGAGGTGGTTTGGGTGGTAGGAGACGAGGCTATCTACCGTTCCGAGGTGGAGGAGACCCGCCGTGACGCGCAGAAGAACGGCATCCAGTGGGACGGAGATCCCTACTGCATCATCCCGGAACAGCTGGCCCTGAACAAGCTGTTCATGAACCAGGCTGAGCTGGACAGTATATTCGCTTCCGATGAGGACGTGGCCGACCTGGTACAGCGTGACCTCAATAACAGGATCGAGAAACTCGGATCGCAGGATAAGGTGGAGGAGTATTTCGAGATGAGTATGGACCAGCTCCGCAGCCGTCTTTTTGAGCAATACCGTCAGGAATATGTAATCAACGAGGTCCGCAGAAAGATAATATCGAAAGTGAAGGTCACTCCCGCCGAGGTGAGACGTTATGTCAAGGAAATGCCCCAGGATGAGATTGAGGATATCCCGACCCAGGTGGAGGTCCAGATAATCACCCAGGAGCCTATCATACCTCAGGAGGAGATTGATGCCGTCAAGAACGAACTCCGTGAATACACAAGCCGTGTACAGGCTGGTGAGGTGCCGTTCACCACTCTGGCTACTCTCTATTCGGAGGACACCCAGTCTGCCAAGGTCGGCGGAGACCTGGGTTTCTTCGGACGCAGTCAGATGGTTCCCGAGTTCTCGGCCGTGGCGTTCAACATGAACGAGCCCGGTAAGATATCCAAGATCGTTGAGACGGAATACGGATACCATATCATCCAGTTCGTGGAGCGTCTGGGTGACCGTGTACGTGTACGTCATATACTTCGCCGCCCCAATATCCCTATGTCAAGTGTCAATGCCTGCCTGGAGCGTCTTGATACCATAGCCAATGAGATCCGTACCGGAAACCATAGCTTTGAGTTCTGCGTGGCCGCCTATTCGCAGGATAAGGACACACGTAACAACAACGGTCTTAAGAGCAACAAGGAGACACTCAGTTCCAAGTTCACCCTTGATGAGCTGGAGCCCGAGATCGCCAGGGTCATAAACCGCATGCATGTCGGTGAGGTGTCAGACCCCTTCACCATCGTTGTCAAAGGCAAACCCGTATGCGCCATCGTGAAACTGCGCAGCAAGATCAACGGACATAAGGCCAATATATCCGATGACTACGAGGTCCTCTATGATATGGTGACCCAGATACGTCAGCAGGAGGCCCTTGAGAAATGGATACGTGAGAAACAGCGCACCACATACGTACGTATAAGTGAGGGCTGGAACGATTGTGAATTCATGTATCCCGGTTGGGGTCAGAGATAATTGTAGGCCGGCATTATGTGCAAGCTAAGGTCGCTCTTGTTTTTATGCCTGCTGTGCTGCTCCGGTGTGGTAGCGGCTCAGGAGACGGACTCCATACCTGAAACCAAGGCTCCCGCCGATACCAGCTACGTCTATCTGCTCAACGCAGACCTTATCCGTTTTGAGGAGTGGATCAACCCTGACGCACAGCGTCTCATCGGCAATGTGGTTTTCCGTCACGACAGCATGTACATGTATTGTGACAGCGCCCTTTTCTATCAGAAGAAAAACTCCTTCAGCGCATATCATAACGTGAGGGCGGAGCAGGGTGACACCCTTTTCCTCTACGGAGATTCCCTCTTCTATGACGGTGATACCAAACTTCTCAGGGTGAGGGATAACGTGCGTCTTGAGAACCGCTCCATGGTGCTTCTTACAGACAGCCTCAACTTTGACCGTAACACAGGCCTGGGATGGTTCTTTGACGGCGGTACGCTGCTGGATGAGGAGAGCACCCTTATATCGGAATACGGTCAGTTCGATACCAACAGCAAGATGTCGCTGTTCATAGACGGAGTGTCGCTGGAGAGTCCTGATTATAACCTCACCACCGATACCCTGTATTACAATACCGACAGTCACATGGCATACCTCACCAGTCCTACCACTATCATCAATGAGGATAATGTCATAATCTCCAGCAACGGACGTTTCAACACCCTGTCCAACAGCGCCGTGCTTTTGGACCGTTCCGTAGTGGAGCAGAGTGGCGGCAAGAACCGCATGACTGGCGACAGTATAGTCTATGACAAGGACCTGGGTCGCATGGAGGGATTCGGAGATGTTGTCATAAACAACTATAAGGACAAGATTGACGTACAGGGTGAATATGTCTATTACAATCAGGAGAATGACTCGGCCGTCGTGACCGGAAGGGCTCTCCTCATTGAGTATTCGGCCGGTGACAGTCTTTATGTCCATGCCGATACGTTCCGTCTGGTGACCTTCTACAATGAGGCCCGTGACTCCGTGGTGGAGCGTCAGATGCGTGGTTTCCACAGGGTCCGCGGTTACAGACCCGATATGCAGATGGTGGCTGACTCCATGGTGTTCACGACCAAGGACTCCAGCCTGACCCTCTACAAGGAACCTATACTGTGGAGTGACGGACAGCAGATCCTCGGCGAGAAGATTATATTCTACATGAATGACAGCACCATAGACTGGGCTCATGTGAAAGGACAGGCTCTGTTCGTGCAGATGGTTGACTCGGCCCATTTCAACCAGATAGCCGGACGTGAGATGAAGGCCTACTTCAAGAACGGCGAGATAGACCATGCCGATGTGAACGGAAACGTGGAGGCTGTATTCTATCCCCTGGATGCTGATTCGACCATGATAGGCATGAATACTACCGAAGGTCCGAGTCTGACGACGTATTTCAGGGATCGTACCGTTTATAAGATAGTCGTCTACGGCTCGTCAAACGGAATAATGTATCCGATGAGCCAGATAGACCGAAGCAAGATGCTGCTCCCCTCGTTCAACTGGTTTGAACGGATAAGGCCGCTTGATGCCGAGGATGTGTTCTATTGGCGGGGCAAGTTCCTGGATGAGCAGTTAAAGAAGAGTAACACGTCAAGAGAGGTTCCGATGCCTACTCTGAGACGTAACAGATAGAGAGATTATGGGAATGTTCAACATCAGAGAACCTCGTCGCTTTGAGCATAAGTATATCTATGTCGATGAGCGCAAGGAGAAGCTGGCCAAGATTGAAGAGAGGGCCAAGCGCGAACTCGGTATGCTTCCTGAGGAGGAGTATAACCCTGAGAATATCCGTGGCAAGTTCCTGGAAAGCACCAAGCATCTCAAACGTAAGGTCGAGAACGGTGGTCCCAGCATAAGCATGCCTGTGGCCATTGTGCTTGCTGTGCTTCTTACCGTTCTTCTGATCAATATCCTGAACGGAAATATCTGATTGGCATATGGAGGGAAAGGTCAAGGTCTTGTCACAGGCAGTAGCCAGCCAGATCGCGGCAGGTGAGGTGGTGAACCGTCCTGCATCGGTCGTAAAGGAACTGGTGGAGAACGCTGTCGATGCGGGTGCCCGTAAGATCCAGGTTATCCTTACCGATGCCGGCCGCACCATGATTCAGGTGATCGATGACGGCTGCGGCATGATACCTGACGATGCCCGCCTGGCCTTTGAGCGTCATGCCACCTCCAAGATCCGTCAGTCCGATGACCTCTACTCGCTTACCACATTCGGATTCCGCGGTGAGGCGCTGCCTTCCATCGCCTCTGTGGCCGAGGTTCAGCTCCGCACACGCACCCATGACAGCGAGACAGGTACCGCCATAACCGTCAAGGCATCGGAAGTGGAGCAGGAGGAACCCTGCGTATGCCCCGAGGGCAGCAGCTTCACGGTGCGTAATCTCTTTTACAACGTTCCCGCACGACGTAAGTTCCTTAAGAGCAATCAGACCGAGTACGGACATATACTTACCGAGATGGAGCGTGTGGCTCTGGCGCATCCCGAGGTGGCCATAGAACTCTACCATCAGGGAGAGCAGGTGTTGTCGCTTCCTGCATCGGCCGTAAAACAGAGAATCATAAACCTGTTCGGCAAGAAGATGAATGAGGCACTTCTGCCCGTGGAGGTGGAGACATCGGTCGTTAAGGTGAGCGGATTCTGCTCCAACCTGGAGAATGTGAAAGGCAAGGGCTCCAAGCAGTTCTTCTTTGTGAACGGCAGGTTCATGCGCCATCCCTATTTCCACAAGGCCGTGCTGAGCGCCTATGAGGGACTCGTCCCCGAGGGTGACCAGCCCTCTTATTTCATATTCCTGGATGTTCCGGCCGACAGTATTGACGTGAACATTCATCCTACCAAGACCGAGATCAAGTTTCAGGACGAGCAGGTGATATGGAAGATTCTCATGGCTGCCGTCAAGGAGACCGTGGGCCGCTACGAGGAGATGCCTACCATCGATTTCAATACGGCCGATATGCCCGATATACCCATCTATGACGCGTCACGTCCCGTGACACAGCCCAAGGTGAGCTATAATCCGGATTTCAATCCGTTTGCAGGCAGCCGCAGCGAGACTCCCCAGACCCGCTCCAACCGCGAGAACTGGAGCAAACTTTACGGTGACGTCATTGAGCATAAGATAAATGAGGGAGCAATCCCCTTTACTCCCGTGAAAGAGGAGACTGCCGATGTTGAGGAACAGCCAGTCAAGCCTTTCCAGTATGCGGACCGATACATACTGGCTGCATCGGACCAGGGACTGATGGTGGTTGACCAGCACCGTGCCCATATAAGGGTGCTTTATGAGAGATTCCTGGCCAGCGCGACCACGCATGCCGCTGCATCGCAGGGACTGCTGTTCCCCGAGATGTTCCAGCTCTCCGCATCCGATGCCGCCCTTTTTGCCGAACTCAAGCCCCGCTTTGCCGAACTGGGATTTGACATATCCGATATGGGTCGAGGCGCCATTGCCGTACAGGGCATACCGTCCGGTCTTGAGGGACAGGACTACGAACGTCTTATAACCGATATGATTGCGGACCTGCGTATCAATCCTACACAGGAGCAGGACCGTCAGCTGGAGTCAATGGCGCTGGCTATGGCGCGTAAGGCGGCCATACCGTCCGGACGTCATCTCTCCGAACCTGAGATGCAGGAACTCCTGCGTTCTCTCAAGGCATGCAAGATGCCGTCACGTACTCCCGATGCCAAACCTACCTACGTGATAAAGTCGGATCAGGACATATTGAAGTGGTTCGATTGATTTTTCTTAGTAGACTCTGAAACCGATAATCTGACGTACCTCCTTGAGGGTCTTTGAGGCACTCTCGCGGGCCTTCTCGGCGCCGGCAAGTGCAATCTTGTCAAGCAGCTCGCGGTTGCCCTGGAATTCCTTGATACGCTCGCGGATGGGGTCGGTAGCTGCTACGATATCCTCGGCCAGCTGCTTCTTGAGGTCACCGTAACGCAGCGTGCAGTCATTCCACTTATCGTTGAAATAGTTGTAGGTATCCTTTGATGAAACCACGTCGAGCAGTGTAAAGAGGTTCTGGATGACCTCAGGCTTCTCGCTGTTCATGGACTGTGGGCCTGCATCGGTCACAGCCTTCATAACCTTCTTGCGGATTACTGAGGGCTCGTCACACAGATAGATGCAGTTGCCTTCGGACTTACCCATCTTGCCTGAACCGTCCAGTCCGGGGATCTTTATGCCGCCCTCCTTGGCCAGTGAGAATGAAGCGGGCTCGGGGAAGAACTCCACGCCGTACATCTGGTTGAATCGGCGTGCGAACTTGCGGGCCATCTCCATGTTCTGCTCCTGGTCCTTACCTACGGGGACCTTGTTTGCCTTATGGATAATAATGTCCGATGCCATCAGGGTGGGATAGGTGAGCAGACCTGCGTTCACGTTATCGGGCTGCTTGCGTGCCTTCTCCTTGAATGATGTCACGCGCTCCAGCTCGCCCAGATAGGCGTTCATATTAAGATAGAGGTAGAGTTCAACTACCTCGGGTACATCGCTCTGAACATATATGGTAGCCTTTTCAGGATCCAGACCGCAGGCCAGATACTCGGCCAGGATGGTGCGGACGCTGTTCTGGATATTCTCAGGGGTGGGGTGAGTGGTCAGGGAGTGCCAGTCTGCTATAAAGAAGAAGCATCTGTACAAATCCTGAAGCTTGACGAAGCTTGTTACCGCACCATAGTAGTTTCCAAGGTGAAGATTTCCTGTAGGGCGAATGCCGCTGAGAACTGTTTCCATATATTCTTTGATTTTTTTTGCACCGCGAAGATACCACAAAA
>JBGURN010000090.1:0-4442 GCA_045131955.1 Bacteroidaceae bacterium | reverse complement strand
ATGCGAGATTGACCTGCGTAGCAGTTCCGATGTCACATCGTCCGTATCGGCCCTGGCAAATAAGGTGAACGGTGAGTGGGACGTGGAGTTCTACCATTTCCCCAACTCGGTGAACGCCCGCATGTACCACTATGACGCCAACGAGTCAAACATACAGGAGATCCAGACCATCATAAACAACCTCAAGAAGGGAATTCCTGTCTATTACCACTGCTCCATGGGTGCTGACCGCACCGGAACGCTGGGATTCCTGATCGGCGCGCTGCTGGGCATGTCGGCCGGCGACCTGGCTAAGGACTACGAGCTGACCACATTCTGCGAACCCTACACCGGCGAGCCCGGATTCGCCCGCCTGCGCAACTACGAGGGCAAGAAAGGCGCTCCCGATAACTACAGCGACCCCAAGGAGTACATGTTCGCTCCGCTCATTGACAAGATCAACCCCGGAACCGGTCAGAACAGCCTGCAGCGCAAGATCTACGCCTTCCTCAAGAACGGCGTGAACGGCGTCAAGATATCCGAGGCTGACCTGGACTGGTTCATCGACTATATGGTTGACTACAGGATTGTCAAGAAGGTGAATATTGACAAGAGCCGCCTCACGCTCAAGGTGGGTGACACACAGCAGCTCACCGGCAGCTTTACTCCGGCCGATGCAACCGTGCAGCAGATCATCTGGGATACCAACGATGCAACTGTGGCAACTGTGAGCGAGACCGGTCTGGTGACTGCAGTCGGCACCGGTTCCACCTATGTCAAGGCTATCGTGGACGACCTGCAGAAAACCGTAAAGGTGACCGTTGAGGCCGCAACCGACGGCATCGGACTTATCGGACCCGATATGGAGGAGGGGAAGGCTTATAATCTGGCCGGTTATGAGACCGACAAGGACGGCCTTTATATTCTGGACGGCAAGAAATACTTGACCAAATAAGTTGGATTGTTAACTATAATAACCTATTTTTGGAGTACTATTTCAACCTAAGAAACTATTTACTTTAACCCTTTAACTTATAAACAAATGAAAAAGATCAGATTTTCAGCTTTGATGATCGTATCAGCTCTGATGGCTGCCGCCATGTTTGTATCCTGCGGCTCGTCAGCACCCAAGAAGCCCAGAGGCATTATCCTTCAGGAAGGTGACCCCGCTACCGTAACTCAGGCCGATGGTTACACCACCATCGAGTTCCCCGCTACCCTTACACAGGAGCAGAGGGAGTTCTACGATACCGATATTCTTGGCTACCTGCTCAAGTCAAACGGTCCTATCTCGACCGATGGCCGTCAGTATGACTCATACAATATCTACTACTACCTGCACAACTCAAGAGAGTGGCTGTATCAGGGTATCTATGAGAATCCTTATGAGATGGAGGTGTTCCGCGTAAAGAGCATCAAGATTGCTGATTACAGAATGCGTCTTAAGGAGTTCAACGAGAAGATGCCTCTGCTGAACAACTCAAAGGTTAAGAAGTCAGATCAGGGTTACCAGGACGAGATCCTGTTCGGTAACAACTACTATCTGTTTATTGATATTACTATGCGCGACTGATTCCAGTCAGCTTAACAAAAAAATCGCTTGCAAACGCAAGCGATTTTTTTTTGATACATCGGGGACGGTTCCTAATGTTACAGTTTTTGGAAACTGATACAATAAGAACCGTCCCTTGTGTAAAAAACTGTAACATTAGGAACCGTCCCCATTGTGCAAATAGCCTACTGAGGTATCAGCATGAAAGAGAGCTGACCAGATGCGCAAATTTTTCCATCTACCGTTGCCTCAGCTTTGACTGAGATGAAAGAGCCGCGGCAGCTCGCCATGCGGGAGTGAACCACCACCTTGTCGCCGGGCTTGACCAGATGCTTGAACCGCACCTTGTCCATGCCGGCATAGAGCGCAATCTTGCCAATCATCTCCTCCTTGAACAAAAGAACGCTTCCCTGTGCCATGATTTCACACAGTATCACCCCCGGAACGATGGGGTTGCCAGGGAAGTGCCCTCTCGTGTAGTAAGGATCCATGGGAACGGTGTATTCTGAGATTACGCCGTCGTCCGTGAGCTCGGAGTGATCCACCAGGAGCATAGGGTCCCTGTGCGGCATCACCTCCATGAGCTGTTCCTTGTTCATCTCCATATCACTTCTTGTAACGGCGCAGCGCAACAGCTGCATTGTGACCACCAAAACCCAGAGAGCAGGAGAGAGCAACCTCAGCCTGAACCTTACGGGCGGTGTTGGGAATATAATCAAGGTCACACTCGGGATCGGGCTCCTTATAACCGATGGTCGGGGGCAGGATGCCGCTCTCCAGAGCCAGGGCCGATGCAATCAGCTCCACAGCACCTGTAGCGCCGAGCATATGTCCGTGCATGGATTTGGTCGAGCTGATCATAGCCTTACGTGCATCCTCCTCGCCAAGGGCGATCTTGATGGCAGCGGTCTCGCAGGCATCGTTCATATGTGTGCCTGTACCGTGAGCGTTGATGTAAAGCTGCTCGCCAGCCTTGTAACCGGCCTCCTCAAGGGCCAATGAGAGCGATGCGGCAGTGGTAGAACCGTCGGGACGGGGAGCGGTGTAGTGGTAGGCATCGCATGTGTTGCCGTAACCGCAAACCTCGGCTATGATGTTGGCACCACGCTTTACGGCGTGCTCGTACTCCTCAAGAACCAGGATACCGGCACCCTCGGCCATCACGAAACCGCCGCGACGCTTATCGAACGGCAGGCAGGCCTCGAGAGGATCCTCGGCTGTGGTCAGAGCCTTCATGTTGGCAAAACCGCCGATAGCCAGCGGGTTCACGGCAGCCTCGGTACCACCGGTTATTATGGCATCGGCCATACCGTACTTGATGGCGCGGAAAGCCTCACCAACGGCGTGAGTTGATGTGGCGCAGGCCGATACAACCGGCAGGCAGGGGCCCTGAGCGTTGAACTTGATGGCTATGTTACCTGCACCCAGGTTACCGATCATCATAGGGATGAACAGGGGCGATACGCGCTTGGCACCGTCGTTGGCCATGACAAGAGTCTGGTCAATGAAGGTCTGCATGCCGCCGATACCTGAACCTACGTAGCAGCCCAGACGGCCGGGCTCGATGTTCTCACCAGCCTTGAGACCGCTCTGGTTCATGGCCTGGATGGCTGCGCAGATGCCGAACTGGCTGAACTTGTCGCTGCGGCGTACGCTGCCGGCATCCATACCCATCTCGGTGGGCTTGAAATCCTTAACCTGGCCGGCTACCTTAACGGTGAGCTCGCCGAACTGATCCATACCCTCAATCCTGGATATTCCGCAACGGCCGTTGTTAAGGCTGTCCTGGAACTCCTGGATGTTTTTGCCGATGGACGTGATTACGCCCATTCCGGTGATTACAACACGTTTGTTATTCATTATCATATAATTTGAATGTTATCATGTTTGGGGAGACCAGCCGTTGAAACGGCTGGCTACCCGTATAATACCCCTAACGGGGTATAGAGGAATTGTTTTTTATCATTTATACATAAAGCGGCGGATGCTGCCTTTGGGGGTTTTGATGAAGGGCTCATAACGGAGCTCGAATCCGTCTACATGAGAGTAGGAGGGAATCTGCTCGTTGAGCTTGGTAATGTTACCCGCCATGACAGCGTTCAGCGCGTCGTTATCCATACCGCTCTGCGCAACCTGATCCACGTTGGGGACAATCAGCGCAGTGAGGTGACCCTTGCGGTCCACGATGATGGACTCGGCAACGTAAGGCAGGGCATTGAGCACCACCTCAATCTCCTCGGGGAATATGTTCTGTCCGTTTGATGAGAGCAGCATGTTCTTGCATCGGCCTGAGAGGAACAGGGTGTTGTCCTTGTCCATTACACCCATATCGCCGGTGCGGAACCAGCCGTCGGGAGTCATGACCTCGGCGGTAGCCTCAGGGTTCTTGTAGTATCCGGTGAACACGCAGTCGCCCTTGATGATGACCTCACCCGGTATGCGTTCGGGATCATCGGAATCAATACGGCATTCAATACCTTCCGATACAATCTCGCCCACGGATTTCATCTTGTACTTGCCCTTTTCGCCGATGGAGATGGTGGGGCAGGCCTCGGTCATGCCGTAACCGGTCACGAACGGGATACGCAGCTTCTGGGCCATGAGGTCCTCCAGGTCAAACGCCATGGCGGCACCGCCGGTCACCAGCAGCTCTATGTTATCGCCGAATGCTGACATGAATATGGTGTTCAGGGCTCTGCAGTAGTCCTGGTTGTTCTTGGGGTCGGCGAGTTTCTGCTTGCCTGACTTGCTGGTCACGAACTCACCGATGGTGTTGTCAAGCATCTTGACCAGGATGAGGGGAACGGCAAAGAATACGTTAGGCTTGACCTCGTTAAGAGCCGGCTTAAGGTAAGCGGGGATGGGAGGCATGCCCAGTACTGTCAGATGCATACCGATGCAGAGAGGCTCC